>JAJXZN010000270.1 GCA_021780015.1 Pseudomonadota bacterium | reverse complement strand
AAACAAGTCGTGAGCAATTTAACCCGCCCTTTACCCTGACCGACCGGGGATTAACATTATCGATTCCCTAACCACGAAGTTAGGATTTGAGCCGTAATCCCTCATTCTCAGGTACAAAAGCGCATCGTCACCTGCGGTTTGGGATGAAACGTCGATGCGGCGCGCGCTTCTTGGGCTTGCTTCGGGCTGTCTTGGCCTTTCTTTGTTCGCGGCGCCCGCCGTCGCGCAAAGTTACAACAATCCGCAAGGTCAACAGATCGCAAGCGCCGCGCCGGCCGGCAATTACGGCGGCGGCTTTCTGCAATTCCTGCTGACGGGGGGGCAGCGCGCCGCCTATAACGAACCGGGCGCTGCCTATCCGGGCGTCTCCCAGCCGGGCCAACCGCAACGTGCAATCGATCCGGTCTTCCTGCGCCAGGAAGTCGATTATGCCGGCCACGAGAGGCCCGGCACGATCGTCATCGATACACAACGCAAATTCTTGTTCCTCGTCGAGAAAGACGGCAAGGCGCTGCGCTATGGCGTCGGCGTCGGCCGCGATGGCTTCGCCTGGACGGGCGTCGAGAAAATCTCCCGCAAGGCCGAATGGCCGGATTGGACGCCGCCGGTGGAAATGTTGAAGCGGCGCCCCGATCTGCCGACGCATATGGCGGGCGGCCCCGACAATCCGCTTGGCGCCCGCGCGCTCTATCTCGGCGGGTCGCTTTACCGCATCCACGGCACCAACGAGCCGTACACGATCGGCACCAGTGTTTCGTCCGGCTGCATCCGGATGATGAACCAGGACGTGATCGATCTCTATGGCCGTGTCGGCGTCGGCACCAAGGTCATTGTGATGTAAGCGAGTGGCCGTTGGTGCCGCCAGTCAGTGCATTGATGAAGTCGCGGCAATAGGTGATCGCGGTCGTCTGGCAGATTTTTTCGAACAGCTTTTCCTGCCGATCCTTGCGCTCGTCGAGCGGCATGACGAGCGCTTCGTGCATCGCCTCGGTGATCTCTTCGGGATCGTAGGGATTGATGATGATCGCCTCGGTCAATTCCTCGGCTGCGCCGGCAAAGCGCGAGAGGATCAAGACGCCGGGGTCCTCTGGGTCCTGCGCGGCGATATATTCCTTAGCGACGAGATTCATGCCATCGCGCAGCGGCGTGACGATGCCGACCCGCGCCTGGCGGTGAAAGCCGGCGAGGCTCGCGCGCGAGACGGCGCGCGTCATATAGCGCAAGGGCTGCCAATCGAAATCGGCATAGCGGCCGTTGATGTCGCCGGAGAGCCGATCGAGTTCGCGTTTCAAGCGCTGATATTCGGCCACATCCTCGCGCGAGCGCGCAGCGATCTGCAGGTAAGTCACGTGCATCCGGTGTTCGGGGAAGCGATCGAGCAGATAGCCAAAAGCCTCGAACCGGTTGGGCAAACCTTTGGAATAATCGAGCCGATCGACGCCGATCATGAAGGCGTGTCCCTCGATGCTTTCGAACAGCCGGTGTGCAGCGCGGCTCTGAACCGCCTTTTTCGCCTGGCGTGCGAAGCCGCGCGAATCGATGCCGATCGGAATGGCATCGACGACGACGGAGCGGCCCTCATACGAGATCGGTTCGCCCGATTGGCGGGCAATGTTGAGGAAGCTCAAAAGGCAATCCTCAAAATCGTGCAGGTGCTGGCGCGCTTGGAAGCCGACGACATCATAGGTCAGCATCATTCGCAGCAACTTCTCCGCCGACGGCAAAACGCCGAAGACGCTCGCGGGCACGAATGGCACATGCAGGAAGAAGCCGATCCGGTTCTTGACGCCGAGTGCGCGCAAGGCATCGGCAAGCGGGATCAGATGATAATCGTGGACCCAGATGAGATCGTCCGGGCGAAGCAGCTCGGCCAGTGCTTTGGCATAAGTGCTGTTGACCGCGAGATAGCCCTCGAAATCCTCGCGGTCGAATTCGAGCAGGCCCGGCTGGAAATGCAGCAACGGCCAAAGGACGGAATTGGCAAAGCCGACGTAGAAGCGCCGGTAGTCGTCCTCGGACAGGTCGATGGTTGCGAAATCGAGCTTGCCGGAATTGTGCAGCTTGGCGGAGGTCGCGGTCTCCGCCGCGATCTCGCCGCTCCAGCCAAGCCACAGAGCGCCCTGCTTGAAGACGTCCTTCAAAGCGACGGTCAGGCCGCCCGCCTTGGCGCCTTTCGACGGCAGCGGCACGCGGTTCGAGACGATCACGACGCGCGCCATAACGCCTCCTCCCAACCGCGCGACAGCCGCGCCGCCGAATGAATGAGCCCGACATGCGAATAGGCTTGCGGGAAATTGCCCCACAGCACGCGCGTGTCCGCGAGGACGTCCTCGGACAATAGGCCTGCCGCGTTGCGGACCGCGAGAACGTTGTTGAAAATCTCCCGCGCTTCGTCGCGCCGTCCGGCCAAAGCCAGCGCATCGACATACCAAAAGGTGCAGACGAGAAACGCAGTTTCAGGACGGCCGAAGTCGTCGGCTTCGTCATAGCGCATGACGAAGCCATCGCGCAGAAGCCGTTTGGCGATGATATCGAGCGTCCGGCCGACGCGCGGGTCGTTGGCCGGCAGAAGCCCGATCTCCGGCAGCAACAGACAGGTCGCGTCGGCGACCGGCCCGTCGAGTACGCCGGAAATCCAGCCTTCCGGCATGGTCGCCCGTGTCAGGATTTCCGCCCGCAATTTGGCCGCGAGGCCTTCCCATTCGGCGGCGTCGGCGTGCTCGCCGACACGCTCGGCGATCAAGGCGAGACGATGCAACGCCGCCCAGCACATGGCAGCCGAATACGTGTGAATGCTCGTCCGTTCGCGATATTCCCACGGGCCGGCATCGACCGTCATCGCGCAACGCGCGGCGACGCGGCCCATGCCGCGCAATTGTTGATAGAGCGTCGAAAGTCCGGTGTAGGTCAGCCGTGCATCCCAGAACATCTGCGCCGCCGTCAGGACGATCGAGCCGTAAACATCGTTCTGGATTTGCGAGACCGCGGCATTGCCGATGCGCACCGGCCCCATGCCTTGATAGCCGGCGAGGGCTGGCGCCAGCCGTTCCTCGGAACTCGTCGCGGCCGAGATCGGATAGAGCGGGGCGATGGCAATATCGTCCGAGCGCAGGACGGCATCGATAACGAAGCGGATGAAATTTTCCATCGTCCGCGTCGCGCCGAGCCGGTTCAGCGCACCGACGGTGAAGAAAGCGTCGCGCAGCCAGCAGAAGCGATAGTCCCAATTGCGTGCCGTATATGGCGCCTCGGGGATTGAGGTCGTCAGCGCGGCGACGATGGCGCCGGTGTCCTCGCAGCTGCAAAGCTTCAGCGTGATCGCCGAGCGGATGACTTCGTTCTGCCATTCGAAGGGGATGGAAAGGCCGCGGACCCAGAGGCGCCAGTCCTCGATCGTCGCGGCGAGAAAATTCTGGGCCAGGGAATCGGGCGCTTCCGGCACCGATTCATCCGGGCCGATGAACAGGTTGACCGGCCGGTCGAGAGAGAACTCGGATTCTTCCAGGATGTAGGCGACCGCCATATCGGCGGTGACGCGCAGCGCCATTTCGCCGCCCGAATAGCGGACATGATTGCTACCGAAGCTGATTGCGGGCTTGGTCGCGCCATAATGGAAATGCGGGCGGATGCGCACGGCGAGCCGCACGCGTTTGGTCAGCGGTTCGATGCGGCGGATCAGCATCGGCGGCCGGAAGCTGCGGCCGAACCGCTGCAAGCGCGGGGCAAAATCGATGACGCGCACCTGGCCGCCGTTGCGATCGGTGATTGTCGTTTCCAGCACGGCGGTATTGCGCAGATAGCGTTGGCTGGTCTCGACCGCGTCGCAGACCATCACGTCCATGAAGCCATGTTGCGGTTCGTCGCCGTTGACGAGCGCCGAAAAGACCGGGTCGCCGTCGATACGTGGAAAGCAAAACCAAACATGCCGGCCGTTCCGGTCGATAAGACTTGCGACGGCGCAATTGCCGATAGCGGCGAGATCAAGCGACTGCATCAGCGCCAAGCCTCAGAGATCGGCGACACGTTTCAGCCAATCGCGCACGTCCTGCGGTCGGCCATTAAATCGCACGGCGACATTGAGGCCGAGCCCGCCATGCGCAAGCGCAGCCTCGAAACCATCTTCGTCGGTGACATCATCGCCGACAAAAACCGGGAGGCGGCCGGCGAAAGGTGCCATCGCCATGAGGCGGTGGACCGGGCGCGCCTTGGTTACCGCGCGCGGACGGATTTCCACTGCCATTTTCGCTTCCATCACTTCGAATTCATGCGGCGCGCGTGCGACGAGCTGGCGGGCAAGCCGCATCACTTCGGCCGCCTGATCCGGCGCGTTACGGAAATGCGCAACGAAATTATGCGGCTTCACCTCCGTCAAAATGCCCGGGCGCATCTCCTGCAATTCCATGAAGGCCTCGACCCAGTTTCGCGGTACGGGAGTGCCGATCTGCTCTTGCGTGCCGTCAGGCAAGCGAACGACCGCCCCATGCTCGCTGCCGCCGGCGAGCCGCAAAGGTTGCAGCAGCCGATCGATATCGGCGAGCGCCCGGCCGCTGACGATGGCGACGGCGCCGTTCAGCGCGCGGGCAGCGCCTTGCAGGTCGCTGACGAGATCAGGCGGCACAGTGACGGAAGCAGGCGTTGCCGCGATGTCGAGCAAAGTTCCATCCAAATCGAGAAAGAGCGCCCAATTCCGGCCCGGCCTTGGCGGCGCTAAGGCGGCGTTGGCGGTCGAAGGCTGATTGTCCATGAACGACGCCTCCGGCCGGCGCTTCTGTTCGCCGGCGCGCGGCCGGGTGCGGCTGACCGTCATAAGCTCCCCGATTTTGAGCGATCCGCGCGCCAGACAATCCCATGCACGCTCGGTAATAACGGGCGGACGCTAAAATCGTTCCGGTCTAGCTGCCAGAAATTTGACAGTAAAAAATAAAAAGCCCCGCCGCTGACGCGGCGAGGCTCGCGTTGATGTGAACTCTAGAGCGGGATGCGAAAAAGTGTCAGCGGTTTTTCGCAAATAATCCCGCTCTAAACTTTTAGAATCGATCACGTTTATGATTTAGGGTCGATCCGATCCGAAATCATCGTGATCTCGCAACTACACGTCAAAGGATCCGTCATCGTTGCCGCTGAAATCATCCGAATTGTTGTCTGT
Organism: Pseudomonadota bacterium; assembly: GCA_021780015.1. Taxonomy (GTDB): domain Bacteria; phylum Pseudomonadota; class Alphaproteobacteria; order Rhizobiales; family Beijerinckiaceae; genus Methylovirgula. Next base: position 78 of record JAJXZN010000270.1, on the reverse strand, counting down.
ATCATAGATGTCGGTCGTGTCCGTACCACTGCCAGCGTCGCCGAATTTGCCGTCGTCGTCATAATAATTATTGACGAT
>JAJXZN010000304.1 GCA_021780015.1 Pseudomonadota bacterium | reverse complement strand
CGCCATGCCCCCCGCCGCCCGCATAGCTGCCATGAAAGCCGCCGGCCCCGCCGTGGAAACCGCCGGCGAAACCGCCGCTGTGACCGCCACCGAACCCGCCGCTAAAACCGCCATGCCCGCCGCCGAAGCCACCCCCGTGACCACCGCCACCGGCGCCGCCATGACCGCCACCGAATGCAAACGCCGGCGCCGTCACGAGGAGGGCGGCCGCACAAGCCGAGGCGCGTAAGAGTCGAAAATATTGCATCTTTGATACTCCGGTCCTTAAATGACCACGCCTTGGCGCGAACCAAACAACGCCGTCACCATTATCCGATATGGGCTCACAGCCGGAAGTCGGAAGGGGACGGAAGGTTCCGCTGTAGGCCGGCTCGATGTTGCGTGTGTGCAATGTGCGTTCGCACACAGGCTCGGCGACGAAGGCCACGCGGCGCCGCGCCGCACGCGACACCCTGATGGCGTCGAGGTGCGAGATGGAGAAATTGTTCCGGCGGTTCATCGCCGCGATCATCAAGACCGGCTCACTCGAAATTGAAGCCGCGTCCGGCGCGATCTATCATTTCGGCGATGGCAGCGGGCCGCCGGCCCGCCTGCGCTTCGCCGACCGGGCGGCGCAGAACGCCGTGCTGCGCAATCCGACCTTGCATTTTGGCGAACTCTACATGGAGGGCCGCGTCACGGTCGAAACGGGCACGATCTACGACGTGCTCGCCATCATCTGTGGCAACATCGACAATCTCGAACGCATCTGGTGGCTCCAGGCGCTCACGGCCGTGCATGGCCGCTTGCGGCATATGTTCAAGGCCAACAGTTCGCGACGCGCGCGCCAGAACGTGGCGCATCATTATGATCTCGACCGGCGCCTCTATCAGCTCTTCCTCGACAGCGACATGCAGTATTCCTGCGCCTATTTCGAGAACCCCGAGGCGACATTGGACGAGGCCCAACTTGCCAAGAAGCGCCATATCGCGGCGAAACTCATGGTCGAGAGGGGCGAGCGGGTTCTCGACATCGGCTGTGGCTGGGGCGGCATGGCGCTTTATCTCGCCGACATCTGCGGGGCTAGGGTGACGGGCATCACCCTGTCGCGCGAACAGCTTGCCTATGCCCGCGACCGCGCCACCGAAGCCGGACAAACCGGCATGATCGATTTTCGGTTGCAGGACTATCGCGAGATCGACGAGCGTTTCGACAAGATCGTCTCGGTCGGCATGTTCGAGCACGTGGGTCCCGAGTTTTACGATGCTTATTTCCAGCAGGTCGCCAAAATGCTCAACCCGGACGGCATGGCGCTGATCCATACGATCGGCACGGCGCGCGTCCAGTATGAGCCCGATCCGTGGGTCAACAAATATATCTTCCCCGGCGGCTATATCCCGGCTTTGTCGACGATCATGCCCTCGATCCAGAAGGCCGGCCTTTACGTCACCGACATCGAGGTACTGCGGTTGCATTATGCCGCGACGCTCCGATCATGGCGCGAGCGCTTCCTGGCGCATCGGGCGGAAGCGATGGCGCTCTACGACGAGCGCTTCTGCCGGATGTGGGAATATTATCTTGCCGGCTCGGAATGCGCCTTCCGCTATACCGGCGAGGTGGTCTTCCAAATCCAGCTCGCCAAGAAAGTCGAGACCGTGCCGCTGACGCGCGACTATATGCTGCGGCGGGAAGCCGAATTGCGGCGCCGCGACAGCGCCTCCTCGGGCCTGCGCATCGCCGGGTAAGCAAGCTGGCGTGAAGCTGTCGTGCTTGAGCCGGGCGGCATTGCCTTTGGCGAGGGCCGCGGCCAGGATGCGCGGCGATTCTCTTCGCGCCCGAGGCCGCCATGACCCAACGCCCGCTGCTGTTCATCGCAACGCCGTGCTTCGGCGGCCTCGTCTCGCAGCATTACATGCAGTCGGTCATCAGCCTCGTCCAACTCGCCGGCCAAGCGGGCTTCGATGCCATGCTGGCGCTGCTCGGGCATGATTCGCTCATCACCCGCAGCCGTAATACGCTCGTGGCGCAATTTCTCAGCACCCCGGCGACGCACATGCTGTTCATCGACGCTGACATTTGCTTCGATCCGCAGCAGGTGCACGACATGCTGGCTTTCGATCAGGAATTCGTCGCCGGCATCTATCCCTTGAAAGTGATCGATTGGAGTGCCGCAGCGATGAAGCGGCTGACCGGCGGCGAGACGTTTCAGAGCGCGCCGTTGCTCTACGTCGGCACGCTTTGCACCGGCAACGAAATCGAGCGGCAGGGCCGCTTCGCCACCGGCATTTATTGCGGCGGCGGCTTCATGATGGTGAAGCGCCAAGTAATCGAGAAGATGATCGCCGCTTATCCCGAGACGCGCTATGCGGGCGTGCATGCTTATAGCAATGCCAAAGGCGGCGAGAGCTATGCGCTGTTCGAATGCGCGATCGATCCCGAAACCAAAACCTATGTCAGCGAAGATTTCGGCTTCTGTCAGAAATGGCGCGACATCGGCGGCAAGATCTGGCTCGATACCGAGGGCAAGCTGACCCATATCGGCGCTTACAATTTTGTCGGCCAGCCGCACATGCGCTTCCAGGCGGCGAGCTAGCGCTTCGGACCGAAAAGCTAAGCCGCGATTCCGTTCGGCAAAAGCTTCGGCGCCTCTTCGACAGCAAAATCCCAGATCGCCTGCGCAAGGGGCGTCGGCGCGCGGTCGGCGCGGCGGACGACGAACCATTGCCGCAATAGAGGCAGGCCGGCGACATCGAGAACAGCCAGCCGGCCGCTCACAACCTCCGCTTCGATCGTATGCGCCGACAGCAGAGCGAGACCAAGGCCCGCCATCACCGCCTGTTTGATCGTTTCATTCGAGCCGATCTCGATGTTGACGGTCGGGTGGCGGACCGGCACGTCGGAAAAGAAATAATCGAACACGGCGCGAGTGCCCGAGCCTTCTTCCCGAATGATGAAATTCTCTTGCGCGAGCGCGGCCTTGCCGATCTGCTTTTGGCCAACGAGCGGATGATCCGGCGCGGCGACGATGACCTGCGGGTGTTCGCCGATCGCCACGCTCTCGACGGGAAAATCGGCGGGCGGACGGCCCATCAAACAGACATCGAGCCGGTGGTCGCGCAATTGAGCGACCATTTCGCTGCGATTGCCGACCGTGATCGTCACTTCAATATGCGGATTTTGCCGAGCGAAGGCGGCAACAAGACGCGGCGCGATATATTTCGCCGTCGAGACGATGCCGACGGCGATGCGGCCGCTGCGCGCGCCGCGCAAAGCGCCCAGCGTGACGTCGAGATGGGTCAGGACGCGCTCAATGCCATGCGCGGCGTTGACGACCTCTTCCCCGGCGACAGTCAGCCGCAGGCGGCCGCCGGCGCGGTCGAACAAAGCAACGCCTGCGTCTTCTTCCAGCAATTGGATGCGCGAGGTCAGCGCCGCTGGCGTTACGTTAAGTTGCTCGGCCGCTTTCACAATCGTCCCGGCCTCGGCGACGGCGCGGACGCTTTCGAGCTGTTTGATCGTGACGCGCTTCATTCCGCTGTTATTAGATTTTTTTTGGTGCTATCTCAATATAATTCATTTTTCTTTGCCCCCGGTCAGGGTGACTTCGGGTCATAAGACTCCAGATAAAAACGAGCGCAGGGTAGGACATGCTCAAAGTCGCGCACAGCAATCATCTGGACGATATCTTACAGGATATCACGGCGCGGGACGCGGCCTTCGCGCCGGTGGCCAAGCTCGTGCACGAGATCGCCGGGGCGGCGATCGAAATGGCCGATGTGATCGCCCTCGGCCTGCTCTATGGCGACGGCGCCGCGGCGGCCGGCGACATCAACGGCAGCGGCGACGTTCAGAAAAAGCTCGACGTCTTTGGCCACGACTTGTTCGTCAATGCGCTGCGGCGCGCCCCTGTCGCCGTGCTCTTGTCGGAGGAATTGGACGAGCCGCTGGTGCTCGATTCGCAAGCGCCGCTTGCGGTCGCCATGGACCCCGTCGACGGGTCGTCGAACATCAATGCCAATGTCTCGATCGGCACGATCTTCTCAGTCTTGCCGCGCCTCGCCGGCGCCGACGATCCGAAAGCGCATTTCCTGCAGCCCGGCCGCAATCAAGTCGCAGCGGGCTTCGTGATCTACGGGCCGCAGACCGCGATCGTCCTCGCCGCCGACGGCGCGACGCAAATCTTCATCCTTGACCGCCGGGTCGGCGCTTTCGTGCGCGTGCAAGCGCAGGCCGATATTCCGCCGAAATCGAAAGAATATGCGATCAATGCCTCGAACTATCGCCATTGGGCGCCCTCGGTGCGCGCCTTTGTCGACGATTGCATCAAGGGCAAGGAAGGCCCCATCGGCCAGGACCAGAACATGCGCTGGATCGCCTCGCTGGTGGCGGAAGCCTATCGCATCCTGGCGCGCGGCGGCATCTTTCTCTATCCCGGCGATATGCGCCAGGGCTACAGCGCCGGGCGGCTGCGGCTCATTTACGAGGCCAATCCGATCAGCCTCATCATCGAGAATGCGCGCGGCTCGGCAACCGATTGCGCCCGCCGCATTCTCGACATCCAGCCGACCGAACTGCATGCGCGCACGCCCTTCGTCTTCGGCTCCGCCGATGTCGTGCATCTTGTCACGCGCTATCACACCGACCCGCAATTTTCGGCGGAACATTCGCCGCTTTTCGGCCGCCGTGGCCTGATGCGGTTTTAGGCGGGGCGGCGCGATGTCGGCAAAACATCCCATCATTTCGGTCACCGGATCGTCCGGCGCCGGCACGACCTCCGTGCGGCGAACGTTCGAACATATTTTCCGGCGCGAGAAGATCGCCGCCGCCTTTATCGAAGGCGACGCCTTTCATCGCTACGACCGCGAGGACATGCGCCGCGTGATGCGCGAGGAAGAAAAGCGCGGCAACAATCATTTCAGCCATTTTGGCCCCGCCGCCAATCTGCTCGAAGAATTGGAGGCGGTCTTCCGCACCTATGGCGAGACAGGCCATGCCAAGACGCGCCATTATGTGCATGATGACGCCGAGGCTGAGCTTTACGGCGGCGTGCCCGGAAAATTCACCGATTGGGGACCGCTGCCGGAAAAATCCGAGGTGCTTTTCTACGAAGGGCTGCACGGCGCGCTCGTCTCGGACAAGGTCGACGTCGCGCGCTACGCCGACCTTAAGATCGGCGTGGTGCCGGTCATCAATCTCGAATGGATTCAGAAGATCTATCGCGACAAAGCGGCGCGCGGCTATTCGAAGGAAGCCGTCACCGACACGATCTTGCGTCG
>JAJXZN010000113.1:1167-5324 GCA_021780015.1 Pseudomonadota bacterium | reverse complement strand
GTCGAAATTAGCCGGCCGGTATTTGCGCGCCAGCACGCGATAAGGCACGGCCGGGGTTTCGCCGGCCGGCAGAAGGGAAGGCTCCGTGCTGTGATCCTCGGCCATTCAGCCCGTCATTGCGAGCAGAGCAGGCGGCCCGGCCCATCGTCCGGCCTGTCGCTGCGTTTCTCGCAACGACGCAGCGCTTCAAAATCAAGAGGTGGGAGGCTGGACAGAAACCCGCCCGGTCTCGTCTGGGCTGCTTCCTTCCGGACCTGACCCGGTTGGCGAGTGGTGCGTCCACCGCCAACCTCCCGGCCCCTATTTGGACCAGGCCCGGCAAATCCGCAAGTCCGCGAAGGCTTGAATCTTGCTGCCGCGCACCAGAAGTCTATACGTCAAAACAGCGGCTTATGACGTGTCTCAGCGAGAGTTCCGATGACGCAGGCGCTTGTGCTTTTTTCCGGCGGTCAGGATTCGACGACTTGTCTCGCTTTTGCGCTGGCGCGTTTCAACCATGTCGAGACGATCGGTTTCGATTATGGCCAGCGCCATCGCATCGAACTCGATCAGCGCGGCCGGATCCGCGAACAGATCAAAACCATCGATCCCCTCTGGGCGCAGCGGCTCGGCGACGACCATCTGATCGACCTTGGCGTGCTTGGGCAGATTTCGGCGACCGCGATGACGCGCGATGTCGCCATCACCATCGAGGCGAACGGCCTGCCGAACACATTCGTCCCTGGCCGCAATCTTGTGTTTCTCGCCTTTGCGGCGGCGGTCGCCTATCGCCGCGGCCTGCAGCACATTGTCGGCGGCATGTGCGAGACCGATTTCTCCGGCTATCCCGACTGCCGGGATGCCACGATCAAGGCGATGCAGACCGCGCTCAATCTCGGCATGGAGGCGAAATTCAGCCTCGAAACGCCGTTGATGTGGCTCGACAAGGCTGCGACCTGGACATTGGCCGAGGAACTCGGCGGCCCGGCGCTTGTCGACCTGATCCTCGAAGAGACGCACACCTGCTATCTTGGCGAGCGCGGCATGCGGCACGAATGGGGCTATGGCTGCGGCACCTGCCCCGCCTGCACCTTGCGTGCACGAGGCTGGGCGAAATATCGCGCCGAGGCGGCTACCAAGACCGGCCGACCGGCGTGATCACGGATTGGCTGCGGGGGCCGGGCTCGTCTGCGCCGAGGCGGCCGGAGCGGCACTCTCGGGCTGCGCCGGCGCGGGTGTCGTCTGCGCCGTGGCGGCGACCGGCACTGCTTGCGCAACCGGGGCGGGCGGCGCGGCCGGCTTGTTGAAGCCGAAAAAGTTCGTGAAAGGCAACGGCTTGGTCGCTGCGGGTTTCGGGGCGGTCGTTGCGGTCGCGCCGGTCGGCTGCGGATCGACGGGTTCGGTCTCGCCGCGTGCCAGGCGCAGCGCGGCGGCCTTTTTCTCCGCCACCGTCGCCGCGGCGAGATCTTTCGCGCGCGCCGCCTTCAATTGCGCCGCCGTAGGCGCCCGGCCGTGATGCTTGATCGCGACATCGACCGGGCCTTGCGCGAGCGCTTCCGGCCGGCTGACGTCTTCGATCTTCTGCGTGCGGAAGGTTGGGTTCTGACCGCCGTCGGCGTAGACCGTATGAACGGCAGGCAGGCCGCCGGCGACGAGCTCGGCAATTCTGGCATCGTCGCGCGCTTCCTTGGCGACGACTTCATCATGCACCATCTCGTCGCGTTGCAAGGACGGGCAAGGTCCGCTCGGGTCGAAACTTTGGCCCATCGCCGGCTTGGCGTTGAAGACATAATGCATGTCGCAGACGTTGACCGCGACTTCTTGTTTGGTCACTTCGAAATTGTCGGTGCCCTTTTTCAGCTCGCGCCAGAAGTCGATGTTCGGATCGAGCCGGTATTTGGCGAAATTCTCGGCCGTCATGTGGAACGGCATCGACTGCATCTGGATCTCGGGCTGGCCGCCGGCGAAGGCCTCGCGCGCGATCGAATAGATCTCGCCGATCTCGGGATTGGTCATTGAGAAACAGCCGGCCGACGAACAGATGCCATGCACCATGATCGAATCGCCGGAATAGCCGTGGACACGATCATAGAGGTTCGGATAGCCGACATTGAACGAGAGATAATAATTCGAATGCGGATTCATCTGCGCCGGATAGATCGCATAGAATCCCTCCGGCACCTGCCGGTCGCCCTGCTTTTTCTTTGGGCCGAGCTGGCCGGACCAGCGGCACATCGGATAGGTCTTGAGATAGACGTAGCGGCCGTCCGAGCGCATCTTCCAGACTTCGAACTCGGCTTCCTTCTTATAGGTGCGAAAGAGGACTGGCGCCTGCGGGCTCGTGCCCTTGGCTTGCATCAAGGCCAGCATTTGCGGCGAAAGCGGCGCGTAGGCGCGGTCGACAACAAGGTCGGTCGAATCGTCTTCGCCGACGCAGCCGCCGAGCGCAGCAAGAAAGCCGGCGCATAAAGCGAAGGCGGCAAACTTCCCGCGGGCAAAATGGAACGGCATCGGCATTCGCTCTCGACCTGAGGCCCCCATGGCCAAGCCGCCATCTAAAAGCGTTATCCTTATCCGCTGGTTACTTCAACCGGGGGGTGCTTCAGAAGCCATAGCCTTTGCGCGGATTTGGCCACCAATAAGGCGGCGCATAGGGCCAGTAGCTGTCGGTATAGACGCCGCGGGTGATGCAGACCCGCTGGACGCCATAGCGCGTCACCTCGTTGAAGAGGTTCATCTGCGGCTCCGGCACGAGCTTGCAGCTCGGCGGCGGCGGCAGAAAAGCCACGTCGGGCGGCAGCGGCCGGTGCCGGTAATAGGGCCGGTCGAGGTCGGCTGCCGCGGCGTGCCCCATAGAAAGGCTCGCGAGGACAAGGCCGAGCCCGCAGCCTATCGTTTTCTTTGCTCTCTCCGCCATCGATCCGGCTCCGGGCGGCCGAGCCGCGATTCACCGGACAATGGCGGGCTAAGCTTGCCTCTTCCTTAAGCGACGCCGCCGGCCGCTCGCCGCGACGCCGGGCGTCCCTAAGCCGCCTTAACCCCTTCGATTTGTCCGAAAACCGCGATGCCCTGTCGGTCCGGCGCTCTACGCTTTCGGCTTGGAGAAGACGGATTCGACGTCGATATCCTCGTCCTCGTCCCGCGCCGCGGGCGCCGGCTTCTGGGCAAATACTTCGCCCTCGCGGCCTTCCTCGGCGTGTGGCGCCGTCGTGATCTCGGCCGGAACCAGCGTCTGCTTGCGATCCTCCTCGACAGGGACGCGTTCCTTGGCGGCGCGGTTGACCTCGAAATCGAGGTCCATCTGCGAGCAAAGCCCAAGCGTCACGGGGTCCATCGGCGTCAGCGCTGCCGAATTCCAATGTGTGCGGTTGCGGATCGCCTGCAGCGTGGTCTTGGTCGTGCCAACGAGCCGCATGATCTGCGCGTCCTTGAGTTCAGGATGGTTGCGCAACAGCCAGAGGATGGCGTTCGGCCGGTCCTGGCGCCGCGACAGCGGCGTATAGCGCGGCCCGCGCGCCCGCTTGATCTCCGGCAGCCGCACTTTGGAATGGGCGAGCTGCAGATGATGTTCGGGGTCCTTCTCGCCGGCCGCGATCTCCTCGCGGGTCAATTGGCCGGAGGTGATCGGGTCGTGACCCTTGATGCCGGCGGCGACCTCGCCATCGGCGATGCCTTTGACTTCAAGAGGGTGCAATTTGCAGAAGGCAGCGATCTGATCGAAGCTGAGCGAAGTGTTCTCGACGAGCCATACGGCCGTCGCCTTGGGCATGAGCGGTGCGTCGTTCATTCTCGTCTCCTCTTGGTCTCGGCGCCAGCGCGCAGGGGGCCGCGGCCAAGACCGGAATAGGGCATCCGCATCCTGGGATGCGGTTGGACAAACTTAAGCGCGGCCATAACACCGCACCTAACGTCCAAATTGTGGGGATCGATATTTCTTAAGCGACCCGGCCACGCAAAGCAATGTGGGCCATTCTCCATTGAATATAATCATTCCCAAGCAAAATTATGCCGATAAATGTCCCGACCCACAAAACCCGGCACTTTGAACACAAGGGCGAGCGATGAGCCGTGACGATGACGATCCTTTCGCGCCGCAGCGCAAGCCGCCGGAGCATAGCCTCGGCCAGCCGCTCGATGATCTTTCGATCGAGGAATTGAACCTGCGGATCGAGGCTTTG
>JAJXZN010000113.1:0-1157 GCA_021780015.1 Pseudomonadota bacterium | reverse complement strand
CGGCCGGCTTGAGGAAGCGCGGCGGGGGAAGGAGGCCGGCCGGGCCGGCGCGGCAGCCTTTTTCAAGCCGCTTTCCTAGAGGCCCGATGGGAACCCACGGTTGCGCCGGTTCGGGCGGACAATTCGTAACCTTTTATTAGATTTTTGGGCTTAGCACTAAGGCCGCCGGTGAAGAACTGGCATCTGCCGCCGGCCTCAGCCCGCGGTTTCTCCCTCCCCAACACCAACTTCCCCAGAGCCGCTTCGGCGGCTCTTTCTTCGCGGCCGCCGCGCGTTTTGCGCTTGCTCGCGCATTAACCTTACTCAAAACTTAATGCCCGCGGCCCGGCCAAAGGCCGTAATATTCGCGGCGGAAAATCCCGTCCGAAATGAGTTCAGGTCCGCGCATGATTCAGCCGTCGAGCAGTCCGCAAGAAGCCGCCGTTTCCTTCGCCAACCGTCTGGTTGCATCCGAGTCCTTCAAGACCCTGTTTCGCGACGGCATGGCGCTCGTCGAGGAAACCGCCAATTATCTCGACGGCGAGGGACGCGAGGAAGCCAAGCTTTTGCCGCGTCTTGCGGCGCTTGCCTACGCAACCGAGAGCATGCGGTTGACCACGCGGCTGATGCAGGCGGCCTCTTGGCTGCTGCTGCAGCGGGCGGTCAATGAAGGCGAATTGACCCAGAGCGAGGCCGCGTCGGAGAAGCGCAAGGTCCGCTTGAGCGAGCAGCAATCGGCGACGAGCCCGGAGGCGCTCGCCAAACTGCCGCCGCGCCTGCTCGACATCGTCGATCGCTCGTTGCGGCTGCAAGGCCGCATCCTGCATCTCGATCGGGTGATCTATCAGCCGGCCGACGAAAAGCCGGGCCGCGCCCGCCCGCTCGAGCCGCAGCTCGAACTGCTCCGCGCCGCCTTCGCCTGCACCGAATAAGCGGCCCTGCCGGAGCCGCCATTCTCAAGCGAGAAGTAGAGGCTTACTTCTTGGCGCCGATGCCGAGATTGCCGAAGCGCGAGTTGAAGCGTGTCAGACGGCCGCCGCGGTCAAGCAGCTGCTGCGAGCCGCCGGTCCAGGCCGGATGCGTCTTCGGATCGATGTCGAGGTTCAGCGTCGCGCCTTCCTCGCCATAGGTCGAGCGGGTGTAAAATTCCGAGCCGTCGGTCGCGACGACTTTGATGA
>JAJXZN010000300.1 GCA_021780015.1 Pseudomonadota bacterium | reverse complement strand
CTCAACCGCCAATCGTCCGGCACGCTGACCTTCAAGGATCTGCGCAGCAAGAGCGAAGACATCGAGCGCGTCGTCCGGCTCGGCGAGCGCGCGGCGAAATCGACGATCCCGGTTTTGCTCGAAGGCGAATCCGGCGTCGGCAAGGAAGTGATCGCCCGGGCGATCCAAGGCGCCTCCGACCGGCGCAGCAAACCCTTCGTCACGGTCAATTGCGGCGCCCTGCCGGAAAACCTCGTCGAATCGATTCTCTTCGGCCATGAGAAGGGCGCCTTCACCGGCGCCACGGAGAGGCATCTCGGCAAATTCGTCGAGGCCAACGGCGGCACGCTCTTTCTCGACGAAGTCGGCGATCTGCCCCAGGACGCCCAGGTCAAGCTTCTGCGCGCGCTGCAAGACGGCGAAGTCGATCCGGTCGGCGCCAAGCGGCCGGTCAAGGCCGATGTCCGCATCATTTCGGCGACGAATCAGGATCTAATCGATCTCGTCAAACGCGGCGTCTTCCGCGAAGACCTCTATTATCGCTTGAACGTCTTTCCCATCACCGTCCCGGCGCTGCGCGCGCGGCGCGAAGACATCGCCGATCTCGCCCGGCGGTTTGCGGCGCGTTTTGCGGCCGAGGAAGGCAAGCCGCTGCGCGGCATCGGCGCCGAGGCGCTGGCCCTGCTCAATTCCTATCCCTGGCCCGGCAATGTGCGGCAGCTGGAGAATGCCATCTTCCGCGCCGTGGTCCTTGCCGATAGCGACGAACTCACCATCACCGAATTCCCGCAGATCGCCGCGCAGGTCGAGGGTTTCGATGTGCGCATTCCGGTCGCACCCGCGTCGCTGGTGCGACCGGCCCGGCCCGAGCGCGAAGTGGTCCGCGTCGAAGTCCGCGATCCGAACGTCCTGCCGTTGCTCGACGGCGCCGGGAATCTGCGTCAGCTCGATCATCTCGAAGCCGAGACGATCAAATTCGCCCTCGCCTATTATCGCGGACAAATGTCGGCGGTGGCGCGCAAGCTCGGCATTGGCCGTTCGACTCTCTATCGCAAGATGAAAGAGTACGGATTCCATCACGCCGATGACGAGAGTTTGATGGACAAGGACCCTGACGAGGGCCATGCCGCGGCCTAAGTTCGCAGGGTCGGCCCGCACGGGCGGCGCAATCGCGGACATTGTTCGGATCGCTCATCAATTTCGACCGCAATTCTGTCCGGCCAGTGCGCGACGTTCCATCGGCGTGCCGCTTTAATTTACTTATTCGTGCTACGCTCCGGATCGTGATCTCAGGCGTTAAGGACGCGCATGTACCGCGACTGTCGATTTGGTTTCGTTTTCGCCGCCGTGCTGGCGGTCTGTCTCCCCTTTGCGGTTCATGCCCAGGCGCCGGATAAGGCGCCGCCCGATCGCCAGCCGGCGCAGATCATCGCCGCGCCGGTGAGCGCCAAAGCGCCGGCGGTGCCGGACGACGTGACTGGCGCCATTCCGGCGCAAGAGGCAACGCCGTTGCCGGATGATTCGCCGGCAAGCCTGCCGCCCAAGCTCAGCTTGCCAAGCGATACGCCGCCTGCAGCCAATCCCGCCGCAGCCAAGACGGCGCAGCCGAACGATTCCAAAAGCGCCTCACCCAACGGGCCTGAGAAGCCGCCGCTCACCGGCTTTGCCGCCGCAGTGAAAAAGGCGCTCGATGCCTGGCCGGTGCCGCAAGGCAGAGGCCGCCAGGCCGCCGAACTCTGGCTCGAACACAAGGATATCGCCGACTATTACGCGGCGCGGGATTATGCGCCGCTTTGGGTCGCCGACGCAAAACCGGTCGCAGCAGTGACGCCGATCAAGGCGCGGCTCGCGCTCGCCGGCGACGACGGCCTCAATCTCGCGGATATTCCGCAAGCCGATTTCTCCGGCGACACGGATCATCTGGCGACGGCCGAAATCACCTTTTCGCAGGAGATCGTCGCCTACGGGCGGCAGGCTTCCGGGGTGCGCATCGACCCGCAGGACATCAATCCGCTGATCGGCGCCAAGCCCGATGTGGCAGAACCCGGCCTCATCCTCGGCGCCGTCGCCGCGGCGGAGATGAACGGCGGCGACGTTCTGCAAAGTTTCAACCCGCAGCAAAAACCCTATCTGGCCTTGCGCGCCAAGCTCATCGCGCTGCGCCGCCAGAACAATCCCGTCTCCGAACGCGCCATTCCGCCCGGGCCGTCGCTGAAACTCGGCATGACCGATCCGCGCGTGCCGCTGATCCGCGCCCGCCTCGGCCTCGACGTGACGCAAAGCGATTCGGATCTGATCTACGACACGCAGGTCGCGACGGCGGTCGCGGACTTTCAGAAGGCGAACGGTCTGCGGCCGTCCGGCGTTCTCACGCAGCGCACGCAGGCGAGTCTGTCGCCGCAGCCGAAAGAAAATATCGAGAACGACATTATCGCCAATATGGAAGCCTGGCGCTGGATGCCGCGCGACCTCGGCCGTAGCCGCATCGATGTCAACATCCCGGACTTTGAGGTGCGCGTCGTGCTCAACGGCAACCTCGTTCTGGAAAACAAGGTCGTGGTCGGCAAGCCGGACACGCCGACGCCGGTCTTTTCCAACACGATGAAATTTCTCATCGTGAATCCGTATTGGAACGTGCCGCCCTCGATCCTGCGCAAGGAAATGCTGCCGCATCTGGCGCGCGATCCCTATTATCTGCAGCGCATGGGGTTCGAGACCTTCTATTACCATGGGCGTCTGATGGTGCGGCAGCCGCCGGGCGAGAAGAATGCGCTCGGCCGCATCAAATTCATGTTCCCCAACCAATATTCGGTCTATCTGCACGATACCCCGCAGCGGCGGCTGTTCGCCGAGACGAAACGCGCCTTCAGCCATGGTTGCGTGCGCGTCGATCAGCCCTTCGATTTCGCCCAGACCCTGCTCGGGCCGAAATGGCCGGAGGACCGTATCAAGAGGTTGATCGGCGGCAAGGAACACTATGTCTTCCTGCCGACGCCGCTGCCGATCCATATCGAATATTTCACCGCCTATGTGGGCGATGACGGCCGCTTGATCCTGCGCGGCGATGTCTATGGCTACGAGCACCGGATCGAGAAAGCGCTCGGCCTTGTCGGCTAAGGCCGCGCTATGGCCCCTCGCACGCGATATTGACGACGCCGCTGCGAATCAGCGAAGATTCACACATGAAACGAAAGCGGCGTTCGTTTCCCGCATCCGACTGCGATCAAGCGCGCGGAGAAAGCTTTCAGCGCCGACACAGGTTCGCCACATTTGCTGGCTTACCTGACTTGGTCTTCAATCATCGACAATGTTTAAGAGTGTCATGAATGCGGGACAACCGTGGAACGGGGGTAGCGGCCTCGCTTTGGCGATGGAACGTTAACGGTTCTCGGTAGAAATGCAGTTCATAGGCGGCGACGCCCGAGAAGAGCAGATGCGGCTTCATCGTCGCGTCCGAGAACCGGGGATTTGTTTTGCCAAAACCGCGCTTCAGCACGGACCCAGTATGCGCGCGATGGCGTAGAGGTGATGTGATTGCAAATTTGATCGGCGCGACGCTCGGCACGATCAAATCCTTCCTCGAAGCCCGTTCGATCTCCGCCAAGGTTTTGACCGCCGGCCTCATCGGCTCTTCGCTTCTTCTCCTCGCTCCCGCCTCGACCGAATCCGCCGCCGCCAACGGCGATACGCGCACGCTTTATCTCTATCATGCGCATACCGGCGAATCGATCGACGCCACCTATCGCGTCGACGGCCATTACGATCCCGAAGTCCTGAAAAAGCTGAATTGGTTCCTGCGCGACTGGCGGCGCAACGAAGAGACGACGATGGACCCGCGCCTCTTCGACGCGGTCTGGGAAGCCTATCGCGGCGCCGGCGCGACGCAGCGGATCGTCGTCCTCTGCGGCTATCGCTCGCCGGAGACCAACGCGATGTTGCGGCGGCGTTCACGCGCGGTGGCGGAACATTCGCAGCATATTCTCGGCCGGGCCATGGATTCGACCATGCCGGGCCTGTCGATGGAGCGGTTGCGCGAATCCGCCGCCCGCCTGCAAATGGGTGGCGTCGGCTATTATGGCGACACCAATTTCGTCCATATCGATGTCGGCGGGGTGCGCATGTGGCCGCGCATGACTTATGCGCAACTCATGCGGCTCTTCCCGGACGGCAAGACCGTCCACATCGCCTCCGATGGCCGGACATTGCCGGGCTACGAGGAAGCGCGCGCCGAGCTCGCGGCCAACGGCACCTCGGTCGCGAGCCTGCCGCCGGCGCAGAATTCGGGCATCGGGGCGTTCTTCGCCTGGCTTTTTGGCAAGGGCAACAGCGGCGACGACGAGGATAATGCGACGGCACAGCAGCCGGCCGCGCCGGCGCCGCAGCCGACGCAGGTCGCGGCCGCCCAAGCCCCCGCGGCATCCGAACCGGGAATGCAGGCCGACGCGACGGGCAGCATTCCGGACCATCCGAGCGCCGCAGCGGCGGAGACGGCCGCCGAAACGGTGGCGGAGCCCGCCGTCGATATGCCCTTGCCGCCGCAGCGCCCGGTCGATCTGATGGCCACGGCCGACGTCCCGCTGCCGCCCGAACGGCCGACGCTGCAACTCGCCGCCATATCCGCGCCCGCGCCCGTCAAGCCCGATCCGACGATCGTCGCCGAGGCGGAGACCGGGGCCCCCCAACTTCCCGGCATTATCACGCAAGGTCCCGACGACGGGCGGCCGCGGCAGGGCCTGTCACGGGCCTATGGCGTGCCGGAGCAAGCTCTCGCCTATGCCCCTGTGGCGCAGATGGAGGGTTTGCGGTCGGCGGCGCATGATCGCCAGGCGGCACCGGGGGAGCCGAGAACGGCGGCCCATACCGTCGTTATTCTCCCGGCGCGGCTCGACGGTTCGAATTTCCGCAGCCTGACGGGGGCAACGGATATCGCCGAACTCGCCAGCGCAACCATTTTCGGGCCGACGATCACCGGCCTGCGCAGCGCCGCGCGGGTCGAAACGGCTGCCCTGATCGACCGCGTGTCGGTCGGTTACTCGACCCGCTTCAGCCGCGTGGCAACGACGCTCCCGGCCGATCATTTCGGCAGTCAAAGCCAGGAAGGTCCGGTCGCCCTGGTGGACAACAAGTCCGGCGACTAGCCCGCTCAGCGATCGGCGATGATCTGCGCCGCCGGCGCTGGGGCCGCCCCGGCAGGGCTCTCCCGCAACGTCCAAACCAAAAGCATCGCGAATGCGGCGCCAGCGGCAAGCGCGCGAAACATCTGTGCGAGCGCCGCGGCGTGGCGTGATGGGCGATGGGTGCGAATTCGTGGCATAATGGATCGGGCTCCTCCGCCGGCCGGGACCGGGGAGAGCCAGTGTTAACCT
>JAJXZN010000039.1 GCA_021780015.1 Pseudomonadota bacterium | reverse complement strand
TGACGTCGATGAACGGCGTAACGTTGATGTCATGATTTTCTTCGAGCGAATCGTCGCCCGTCGAGAGCTTGACGGCCATCGCACTTACTCCGCCGGGCGGCGCATGCCGACGACGTGCCAATTCTCGCTGACCGACGGAGCACCGCGGTCGAGATCACGCGAGACATGGCGCAGGATTTCCGCCGCCGCATCGCCAAGAATGGCCTTGTAGCCCGAAATGCTGCGGGCGAAGACATTGTAGATGATGACCGCCGGAATGGCGGCGACGAGGCCGAAGGCCGTGGCAAGCAAGGCTTCGGCGATGCCCGGCGCGACGACGGCGAGATTGGTCGTATGCGTCTTCGAAATGCCGATGAAGCTGTTCATGATGCCCCAGACCGTGCCGAAGAGGCCGATGAAGGGGGCGGTCGAACCGATCGTCCCGAGGATGCCGGTGCCGCGATTGACCGCGCGCCCGGCGCGCGCCTCGATGCGTTCGATCAGCGCCGCCGCGCGCTCCTTGATTCCATCGGCATTGAGATCGGCCGAACGATCGACTTCGGCTGCCGCGGCATCGACCATTCGCACCACCGGGCCCCTGCCATGGCCGAGATCGGCGCGCGCCGCATCCAGGGTCGCGGCATGCGCCAGAATGGCAAGCTGCTTCAGGGCATTTTGCTTTGCCGTCAAAAGCTCGAGGCTCTTGACGAGCCAGACCGTCCAGGTCGCAAGCGAAGCCAGCGCCAAGCCGACCATCACCACTTTCACGACGATATCGGCGTTGAGGAACATGCCCCACGGCGAGAGATTTTGCGGCAGCAGGTGCGCGGTGATCGAGAGGGACGGCTCCGCGGCCATGACGGGCTGACTTGGCGCCTCGCTTGCCGGCTGACTTGCGGGCTTGCTTGCTGACACGCTTGCCGGCGCAGCCGGTTTCGAGGCTGGCGCAGCTTGTGGCGCGGCCGGCGCCGCTTGCAGGAGGGGCTGACTTGGCGAAGGCGTCGCCGCGGGCGCCGATGCTGCGGCTGCGGCGCTCGGAGCGGTTTGCGGCGCCGGCGCCTGCGCGAAGCATAAGGTCGGGATTGCGATCAGGGTGAAGAGTGCGGGGAGAGCGAATCTGCCGAACCGGGCCTTAACGCGACGCGCATCAAACATGAATTCCATCCCTGTTTTTTGCCTTCCCGCCCGATGGCTTGCCAGCTTGCGTGGCAATATGTCCGGGGTCAATCAGCGCACAGCAATATTCGCGCGATTGAGCGACATCTTGGTTCTTCCCCGGTCCGCTGCCCTTCTACAGCGCGCCCCGCGGCAAGTCTTCTCGCTTCTTTCGAGAAACTTTGGAAGCCGTCGCGGGAAAAATTCCCGAGCGTAGCCGCTCAAGATCACAATGCTTTCGGATCGAATCGATCCGAAAGCATAAACGTGATCGATTCTAAAAGTTTAGAGCGAGATTTCTTGCGAAAAACCGCGGACACTTTTTCGCATCCCGCTCTAGGCGCCGAACAATCGTTCGCCGATCATGCCGCCCGGCGCGATGCCCGGCGGACAAGCAAACACGCCGCTGCCGATATGCGTGATGAACTGGTTCATCGCATCGAGCTTCGACAGCTTGTCGAAAATCTTGACGAAGCCGGTGCGCGGATCGCGCTGATAACAGACGAAGAGCGAGCCGGCATCATATTCGATGCCTTGATGCCAGGGCGGCCAGCGTTCTGCGACAAAGGTCGCGCCATTGTTATAGGAATAGCCGCGCCGCAGGATCTGCATGCCGTCGTTCATCTGTGCGGCAGCGATGCGCGCATGCGCCGTCGCCGGAATCAGCGGATTGCCGTCCTTGTCCGCCGCGCTGAGATCAAGCGGATCGGCTTCCTTCGCGCCGCCGAGCGGCGCGCCGGAAAATTTATGCCGCCCGATCGTCTGCTCCTGATAATCGAGATCCATACGATCCCAATGTTCGAGCGCGATGCGAATGACACGGGCGACGACATAGCTGCCGCCGCGCATCCATGCCGGGCCTTCATCGCCGGCCCAGACGAAGCGATCGTAATCGATCGGCGTTGCCGGATTGATCGTGCCGTCCTTGAAGCCCATCAGATTGCGCGGGGCCTTGTCGCCATATTGGGCGGAGAAGCCGCTCTGCGCCCAGCGGATCGTCGCGATGCCCTGCGCTTCGCGCGCCAATTGGCGGACCGCATGGAAGGCGACCTGCGGATTGTTGGCGCAGGCCTGAACCGAGAGATCGCCGCCGGTATGACCGTCGATCAATTGGTCGCCGTTGAAATAGGGCAGATCGATCAGCGCCTCCGGCTTCTTGCTCTTGAGGCCGTAGCGATCCTTGCCCGCCTTGTCGAAAAGCCCGGCGCCGAAGCCGAAGGTCAAGGTCAGCCGGCTGGGGCCAAGCCCGAGAGCTTCGCCGCTGTCCGTCTTCAGCACAGCGGGCGTCGGCGAAAGATCCGTGGTTCCGGTCGAAAGTCTGGCGGCGACGTCGGTCCAGCGCCGCAACAACGCTTTCACGTCGTCGACCTTTTCGGTCTGCAGATCGAACACGGCAAAGTAAGTCTGGGTCTGCGCCGGCGTCGCAATGCCGCTCTGATGCAGGCCGTAGAACGGCTCGATGTCATCGCTCGGCGCGGCCGGCTTGGCGGTGCCTAATTCCGGTGCCGCTGCGGCGGGCGTATGGGCGGCGATGCCGCCGGCCGCCAACGCGCCACCGGCGGCGACAAGAAAGTTTCGCCGCGAATTGTTCATGTCCTTGCCGGACTTGCTCATATTAAACTCGTCGATGCTTCGCCGACAGTTCGGCCTTTGTCATGAGCGCGGCGTTTCTGCGCGCCGCGCGGTCTCGGCCCAGGCGGTAGATGATTTTTGTCGCGGCCGCCACCGGATTCTGCTGAAAAACCAGTAGATTAGAACAGGTCGAAATTAGCGCGCGACGGCCAGCGTATTGACGTCGTCATTGACGAAATAAATGCCTTTGCCGTTGGGCGTCAGGGCAACGCCGAACAGATTGCCGCTGCCCGGCGGCGTCTGCGCGCGGTTGGTGTTGATCCAGCGCGCAGCGATCTGCGCCTTCGTCGCCGGATCGAGTTCGATGATCTCGCCGTCGAGCGCATTGATCACCAAGAGGTCGCCGTTCGGCGCCTTCTCCAGCGCCAAGGGGCGCTTGAACTTTCCATCCTTGGAAATCACCGTACCGGTGCCGGCGCTTGTCGTTCGGGTCAAGGCTTGCGGAATAGCGTTGACCGCATTGCCGACCGCGTCGGACACGTAAAGCGTATCGCCTTCGAGGACGAGGCCGGTCGGGCCGACGACGAACACGTCCTTGTCGGCGCGCTCGCCGAAGCCGTCGCCGATCACCGTCTCCTTCGTGATCGAGGGGCCGTCCGTGCCGATCGCGAGATCGATGCGGATGACCGAGGCGAGCTTGCCGGCTTGCGCCGCCGCAGGCACTTTGCCGGCGCCGATTTCCGAGACGAAGAGTGTCGCGGTGCCGCCATGATCGACCAGCGCCGTATTGCCCCACGGGCCGTCGATAGCGCCGCCGGCGAAGGTCTTGATGAACTTGCCATTGGCATCAAAGACGATGAGGCAGCCGGGGCCCGCGGTCTTGAACGTACCGTCGGTCGAAGGCAGGCTGCCGACGATCACATAGCCCGATTTCAACACGGCCATTGCCGTTGTCAGGCCGACGCCTCCGGGGCAGGCGGCCAAAGTCTTCGGCACCGAGGCGAACAAAGTGATCGTGCCCGTCGCCGGTCTATAGTCGACAATGGTCGTTCCGACGCCCTGCAAATTGTTCCGGTCGTTGAAATTGTCGACGAGCACATCGCTCTTTTCGATCTTGCCGATCGAGACGGGCGCCACGATCAGCGCATAAGGATTAACATCGCCATTGGCCGGGACCGTCGAGGCGAGCGTCGTGGTCTTTTTCAATGTGTCGAGAAAGCTCGGCGGTTTGGCCGCGACCGGCGTCGCAAAGGCCGCCGCGGAGACCAGCGAAAGCCAGCAGAGATAGGTTTTAGCGCTTCCGTTCATACGCATTCTCGTCACTCACAGTCGTCAAAGCGGCGCCGCGCGGGTGTTTCGGCGCGGCAGTGGAATTCGAAGTTCTAAAAGGCGATGGTGGTGCGGACGCCGAACACCGCCTCGTCATGAACAAGCGTGTTCGGAGCCAAGGGATTCACGATCCCGCCGCCCGGATTGAAGATGTATTGGAAGTCGGGCGTGATCTGCCACCAGGTCGCAAGGTTGATCGTGTAGAAGGTCTCGATAAAGGTTTCCGAGGAGCGGATCGGCGACAGCGTTCCGGCCGGCGCATAAACAGCCTGGTCAATGTTGAAACCGCGCGCGCCGCCGGAGATGAGGCCGTAGCCGAAGCCAAGGCCGACAATGTCGCCGTCGCGTCCTTGGAATGGCGCTTTGAGCGTCAGGCCGCCATTGGCGCTGAAGGTGATGAGATTGCGATCGCCGAGCGGCGCACCCATCAGGCGGATAAAGGCACCGAGCGCGCGCGGTGCGGAAAGATCGGGCTGCCAGATGATCTGATCGGCGATGCCGTAAAATCCATAATTGCCGCGATGCGCGACGGCGACGCCATTGCTCGCGGGATCGGCGAGCGGCAATCCGTCGGTGCCAACTCTCTGGTCGGGGAACGGCGCCGTATCGTACCAGACGCCGAGCTTGTAGGTGCCGGGCAGGCCGCTCGCTTTCGCCTTCGGGTCGGTTGGCGCCGGATTCAGCGCATATTGCAATTCGCCGATGGCGAGCGCGCCGGTATTGAGGCTGAAACGCACGCCGTTGGCTTCGGGCCCGCGCAATTGCGAATCATTGTTGAAGGGGCCTCCGGGCGGGTTGTCATCAAAGACGCCCAAGAGCGCCGTCACGTTCGGCACAACTTGGCCATGCAGGCGCACGCCAAGCGACGACAGAGGATAGGCCGGACCGCCAGCATAAAGATCGACGGACGGGATCAGCGGCCAGCCCATCGACGTGTTGAGGAAGAGCAGTGACTGGGCGCTGACGATGAATTCCTGGTCAAGGCTCTGCTGGCCGACCTTGACGTCCCAGCCCGTATTGCCGAGCGTCTGCTGATACCAGAGCTCCCAGAGCCGCGTGGAATCGGCAGCTTCAAGTCCGCTCACGGTTTGCAAGGCACCAAGGTTCTTGGCGCTGAGATTCGAGCCGTGAATCTGTAAGCCGCTGACCTCGAACATGCCGCCGGTCCAGCCGAAGGCCTTGCTCGTGTCGAGCATCACCGTCGGCGTCGTCACGCCGTCATAGTCGGCGCCGCGCTTGAAGCCGCCGCTGACATTGCCGAACACTTCGCTCTCCTCGAAGAGCGTGAAGGTGATGCCATATTTTGCAAGCAG
>JAJXZN010000305.1 GCA_021780015.1 Pseudomonadota bacterium | reverse complement strand
GACGCCGCGGTCCGGGGCATAGCTGAGCGAGCCGGCGATCTTGTTGCCGGCACAGGTGCCGGTGAGCGCCTTGAGCAGGAGGCCATCGCCGCCCGCTTCCAAGGCAGCGCTGAGGTCGAGCGGCAGAGCGCGTTGCAGATTGGGATCAGCGAGGCCGATGGCGCGCAAGAGCTCTGCCAGATCGGCGCTGGCGATCTTGAGCGTACCGGCGGCGTGCGGCGCCTTGTCCGCCTGCGCGACACCGCCTTCAAAATCAAGCGTCGCCCCGGCAAGCGAAGCCGAAACCCGCGACTGGAGATGGTCGAGCGCACCCTGCGCCGTCGCGCTGATTGTCGCTGCGCCGAGTTTCTTGCCCGGAAAGGTCTTGAACCCCAATTGCCGCAGCAAGGCGCGGGCGTCGGGCGACTCGGCACGGGCCGAGACGTCGAGACCATGGGCCGGCGCCGGCGTTGCACGGGCGAGGAATTGCGTCGCGCCGGCGGTGCCCGCAGCGTCGAGACCGGTGAGATTGGCCTTTGCCGCGCCGCCGTCGCCTTTCAACGCGAGCGACAGATGCATCGGCGAGAATTCGCTGCTGTGCGCGGCGACGAAATCTGTCTCCGCGCCGGGTGCGAGATGGGCGACGAGGCTGGCGATTTCGCCGGCATGCGGCGCGTCGAGCTGAAGCGCCAATTCGCCGCCCCCCGCATCGCGCCAATGGCCGCTCGCCGTCACATTGGCACCGTCGAAGCCACTGATCGTCAAGCTCTTGAGCTCCGACGCCGGGCCCGTCTTGGCGAAGTCGAACTGGATTTGCCCGGTTTCGATGGCGCCGGCTTTAGAGCCCGCGAGCTTCACCGAGCGCGCATCGAAGCGCAGCGCAAGATCCATATCGCCCGTCTGCGCCAGCAGGTTCGGCAGATCCGGCAGGCCCGGCAATTCGAGCCGCTGGGCCGAAAGATCGGCAAAGAGGCGCGACCGCTCGGTGCCGATTTTCTTCGTATAGGCGAGCGTGCCGGTCAGCACCGAGCCATTGAGATGCAGCATCAGACCGCTGCCGACAGCGCCGACCTGCGAAATATTGGCGTCGCCATCGAGCGCAACGGATGCGGGCGGCAGATCGGGACGCGCCAACTCCGGCAGGCTGGCCGACAGCCAATCCTGAAAGCGCGAGACATCGTCGGCGCCGGCATCGACATGCCCTTGAAAGACGGGGGCGCTCCCGGTCTCAAGCCGGCCATCGAGCGCGACATGCGCACCGCCGGGACCTTCGGCGGAAAAGCGTAAGCCGTCCGTTTGCGGCGCCATGGCCGACACCATGGCCGAGACACCCGTCAGCGCATCGCGGCCGAGAATGATCGTGCCGGCAGAAAGATCAAACGTCAGCGGCATGCCGAAGAAGGTCGCGCTCGGCCCTGCCGCAATCGCCGTAAAGGCCGCGCGCAGCCGCTGCATCGGCACCGGCGCATCCTTGACGGTCAGCAACCGGTCGAAATCGAGTTGCTGCGCTTTCAATTTGATCGTCGCGCGCAACGTCGCGCCGAGGTCGAAGTCCGCGCTGCCGTCGAGCGTCGCGGCGAGATCATCGCCGAACTGGACCTCGAGATTGGAGAGACGCCCCTTGCGCAGCCCCGCTTCGAGCGTTCCGCTTGCCTGCCAGGGCACGTCAAACGCGCGGGCGCCGGAAAGATGCAGCGTGCCGGTCACGTCCGGCAGGGAGAATGCGCTCGCCGACGGATGAAAGATTAGGCTGCCGTCGAGATCGGCGCTCGGGTGCAGCGCATTCTGATCGAAGATCAACTTCACCGGCAGTTTCGCGCCCTCGCGCGCGCCGGTCGAGAAGCGGAAGGCGGTCGGCGCGCCACCCATGTCAAACCGTCCGTCGGCGCGGAACGGCCCGGTCAAAGCGTCGGCTTCGGCCGAGAGATTGATGTTGTCGAAATGATAGGCGCGCTTGGCCGCCGGGTCCTCGAGGACGAGGCTGCCGTCTTTGACCGAGATGCGCTCGAAGCTCATCTGCCCGGTGAAGC
Organism: Pseudomonadota bacterium; assembly: GCA_021780015.1. Taxonomy (GTDB): domain Bacteria; phylum Pseudomonadota; class Alphaproteobacteria; order Rhizobiales; family Beijerinckiaceae; genus Methylovirgula. The sequence continues at coordinate 3,359 of JAJXZN010000305.1, read as the reverse complement.
CGTGCCGCGGCCGCCATTGCGGCAGAGCATCGTTTTGCAAGCGCAGCTTGATTTGCGGCGCGACGAACCGCGCCTCGACGAAATCGACTTCGCCCCGCAACAGCGCCGTCGGCGCCAGTTCGAGATGCAGTTCCGCGACCTTGACGTCGGTCCCCGAGGCGGGCGCGGCGAGTTCGACATCGGCCAGCTGCAGATAGGGCGTCGGCAACAGCTTGAGATCGATGCCGCCGCGGATTTTGACCGCGGCGCCGGTCAGATTGGACAGCTGCGCTTCGACCAGGCTGCGCTCGGCGTCCCAATCGATGAAATAGGGCACCGCCAGAGCGGCGGTCAAAATCACGATCAGGACGATGGCGAGGATGGTGAGAATTTCGCGCAAGAGATTTCGCCTGGGCGCACGGCAGCGCGGGGTTGCCCGCAGTCCCTAAGACTCTGCCGGCGTCCAGACAATAGAACTTTTGGCGGCGTGCGCGGGACCCCGCTTTAAAGATAAGGCCCCGGCTGGGCCGAGAGCGCCGCCTTGATCTGGCGGGAGGGTTCGTCGGACAGGACCTCCTCGCGGCCCGAGGCCACCGCTTCGAGGATCGCCGCGGCGACCTGTTCCGGCGAGACTTTCGGCGCCTCGACGCCGGCCGCCATATCGGTATCGATCAGCCCGGCATGGACGCCGATGACGAGCGTCCCCTGCTCTTTGAGCTCATGCCGCAGGGCATTGGTCAGCGCCCAGGCGGCGGATTTCGAGGCGCAATAGGCGGCGAGCGAGGGATAAGTGATCCAGCTCAAGACCGAGAGCATGTTGACGAGCGCCCCGCCGCCGTTTTTGGCCAAGATCGGCGCAAAGGCATTGGCGACGCGCAACGTGCCGAAATAATTGGTCTCCATCGCGGTCCGGGCGACCTCCAGCGAGGCGTCGGCGGCGAGCGACGAAAACGGCGCGATGCCGGCATTGTTGATCACCAGGTTGACGTCGCCCAGCGCCTTGGCGGTGGCCGAAACATCGGCGGCGCTGGTGATATTGAGCTTGACCGGCTCGACCCCGGCATAGGCCACTTTCGCGGGATCGCGGGCGCCGGCGTAGATTTTCTTGGCGCCTTTGGCCTTCAATTGCTCGGCCAATACCTTGCCAAGACCGCGATTGGCGCCGGTGACCAGCGCGACCGAACCCTCGATATTCATGACGTCCTCCCTTTAAATAGATGCATATGCACGCACCTGTGCGGATATGTGCGCGGTTTTGACTGGGTCAAGCCGGGGGTCGTTTAGACCTATTCCGCCGGAAGATCGGTAAGATTTATGTTCACTAATTGTTCTTTACGAGGCTTCGCGCTTCGCCTAGGCTTTTTCCGTCAGTCAAGGGAAAAAGCGGGTGCAATCTGCAGCGGCTCTCCGCAAACAGTTCGAGGCCTATCGCCTTCAAGGCGCGATCACGCGCGAAACGATAATGACCGATGCCGGCTTGGTCGTCGGCGCCGGAACTTCGCTGATGCGCATGCGGCAGGATTGGTTCGGCCATCCGCAGCTTGCGCTGGCGGAAGATCGAGAACGCGCCCTCGCGTTATATTGTGTCGCCTTTCAGCGTCGACCGCCGCCCAATTTTCTGCGCCATCTCGCCAGCGCATCCGGCCATTGGCCGCATGACAAAGCTCTCGCAAATCTCCGCCTCGTCTTCGCGCAATTGCCGAGGCTCGCGAACGAAGCCGATGCCTGGCGTCTCCATCTCGCGGCGGCCCTTCTCGACGACGACTTTCCGCCAAGCCGCTTATTGAGCGAACTCGGCTTCGCGCCCTTTGATTTTGGAAAATACGATCCGGATCAGCCTCGCGTTCCCGCCGGCAATGGCCGTCAAAGCGGCGAATGGGGATCAACCGGCGGTACTGCCCGCCCTCCCAAGGTGCCGGCGCCCCACGTCACAAGTTCTCCAGACGGCGCTGCGCCGCGCGATCCAAAGACCGGGCAGAGCGGCGCTTCGACCGCGCTCGTTGGAGCGGGTCTCGGTACGCGAGTCTCTGGTTCGTTTCTCGGGGACATTGGTCCCGAGGCACTTACAGGACTGACCGAGTTCGCAAGTAAAATCGCGGAACCAGCGATTTTCTTCGGCGCTATCTTCATTCCTTCGCCGAATGAAGGCATCCGCTCGGAAGGAACATTGCCGGGGTCGCCGGGCATCGACTACAGCGCCGATCACGACACCGGCGCGCTCGAACTTTCGATCAAAGACGCCAATGGCCACGCAACGACGGTTCGCGCTCAGTTGCGAAACGGCGTCTATGTCGATGTTTCCACGGGAACGCCGCTCGGCCGCGGCCTTGACGGCGTACTTTATATCGACCGTGACGCGGCGACTGCGGCTTTAAGCGCCGCCAAAGCGGAGCCGAGCGAAGATGCGCAAGCCGCACTCGCGTCTAAAGATGACGAGCCGAAGCTTTGCCCGGCTCCGGTTATTGACAATCCCGGTGCGACGAACAATGCGAACGCCGTCAGATACGCACAATATGTCAGCCGAAGAATCGTCAATCCGCATCGTCATCCGCCGCTGGCGCCGGGCCTCGCCTTCGGGCTCTTCAACCCCAGGACTGGGAGGATCATCAAACTCGACGATTGCCAGGACACGACCGGTATCATGCAAGAGTACAAGGCTTTCCACGCGTGGCGGTTGAAAAATAAAAAGCTTAGGGAAGACATGGAAGAGGAATTTCTCGACCAAGCCGCTCGCCAAATTGAAGCGAATGATTTTCGCAATTTGCAAACCGGAATCGTTCGACCGATCGATTGGCATTTTCAGGACAAAGAGATCGCCATGTTCGCTTTGAAATTGTTTGGCGACGCAGGCTTTTTACCCAAGGTCCGTATCTTTTATACGCCCGAAGGAACCGGCACTTCGGAAATCATATGGGGCTTCTAATGAGCAACGAAGGTTCGAAATTCGAGATAAAAAATTACTTTGCGGCGGATTCTTTTTGGGGGCCGCGGCGCGAAACGCCTGCGGCACTGTCCGAACGCTTCCTCAATCTGCTCGATCGGCTGAAGGCGGTCGATCCCGTCTTCGACGGTTGGCTTTGGACCGACAAAAACGATCAGACCGTTGCATTTGAGGAGATCAAGCGTGAATTGCCCACGGAGATCGCGGCAAAAATCTCGCGCGACGATGATGGTGACCCTGACCCCATCTATGGTTATAGATTCTATGTCTATAATTCGATCGAGGACCAGCCGCGCGGGCTGAGCATCAGTGTGCACGGCGGCTGCTGGTCCAATTCGGATCTCATCAGTAATAATGTGTGGATTTCAACAGAAGAGTATATTGATCCAGATCCGGCCATCATCACCTTCCCGATCTTTAAAGGCGCCGTCCTGGCCAT
>JAJXZN010000054.1 GCA_021780015.1 Pseudomonadota bacterium | reverse complement strand
GCTTGGCGACCTGCGAGGCGATCTTGGCGAGGTGCTTGGTGCGCGCGACGCCGACCGAGATGGCGAGCCCCAGCTCGTCGCGCACACGGCGACGGACGGCCCTGGCCACCTCGACCGGCGGGCCGAAGAGATGCTCGGTGCCGGCGACATCGGCGAAGGCCTCGTCGATCGAGATGCGTTCGACCAGCGGCCAGATGCGCCAGTCGGACGCGGCGGCAATCAGCGCGCGGATCTGCGGCGCCCAGCCGGCGAATCGTGCAGCGATCCAGGCGGGATCGCCCGCTTGCGACCAGAGATCGGCCTTGTCGTCGAGCCGCTGTCTTGCATCGACCACCGCAACGACGTTGATCAGCGAACCGCCGCGCAAAGGGTAATGCACGAGATGCGCGCCGCCGCCCAGCCACAGGCCGCTTTCCGCCCGGCGCAGGTCGGCTGCGACGCGCGCGGCCGGGACGAGCGCGCGCCAGGCGACATGATGGGCGCGCCTCGGCAGATCGTCGGGCCGCCCGCGCAAGGTGGCTTCGCGCGCACGGACGAAGGAGCGCACGCCATCGGCGCCGATCAGGCAATCGGCGGAAAAACTCAGCCGCATCGGCCCGCGCAGAGCGGCGGCGCGCACCTCAAGCGGCGTCTGGTCGAAACCGGCCAGCGCCGTCTGCGGGTGAAAGCTGATAGCGGCTTCGGCGAGCGCCGCCTCGCGCAAGGCGGCGATGAGGTCGGCGCGATGTACGGCGAGATAGGGCGCGCCCCAGCGCGCTTCGGCATCGCCGAGCGGCAGGCGCGCGAGCGCAGCGCCATCGCGGCCGCGGCGGATCTGGATGGCCTGCGGCGCGAGCCCGGATTCGATCAGCTTCGGCAGCAGGCCGAGATCGCGCAGGATGGCGCTGGCGTTCGGCGCGAGCTGCAGCCCGGCGCCGATGTCCTCGTGGCCGTCGCGGCGCTCAAGCAAAGTGATGCGCCAGCCGCGCCGCGCCAGCGCGATGGCGGCAGTCAGCCCGCCGACTCCGGCCCCGGCGATCAGGGCATGCGGCGCATCCGGCGTGTCGGATAAAAGCGTCAGGCGCTCACCTTGTCGGGGAAGGCGCATTCCGGCGGCTCGCAGGCGCCGCGCGCGAGGCTCGCGTCATAGACATAATGCGTCGAGCAATAAGGGCAGATGACGTCGTCGGAATCGCCCATATCGATGAAAATATGCGGATGGTCGAAGGGCGGCAGCGCGCCGGTGCACATGAATTCCTTGGCGCCGATGCGCACGCGCGCCACGCCGGGCTGGTTATGGAAATGCGGGGTGCCGTGGTCTGCCATCGGAAAGTCCCAGATCAATCAGAGCCTGATCTCAGCGAAAAACCGTTAGCCGCTTTTTCGCGCGCCGCTCTGGCCGGAACCGCTTTATTCGAATAGAGGGACGAGGTCCACCGGTTCGCAAGAGGCCGCTGCCCGCTGATTTGATGTCGATGCAGGAATTTTCCTCCGAGGGCGTGCGGATCGCCATGATCGACGCCCGGCCGGAGCGCGGCGAAACCGGCCGCCCGGTGCTGCTCATTCATGGCTTTGCCTCGAACCACGCGGTGAACTGGGTCTTTCCGCATTGGCTCAAGACGCTGAACGCGGCGGGGCGGCGTGTCATCGCCTTCGACAATCGTGGCCACGGCCGCAGCGAGAAGCTCTATCGTCCCGAAGATTACGACCTTGCGCTGATGGCGGCCGATGCGCGCAACCTGCTCGATCATCTCGCCATCGAAGCGGCGGATATCATCGGCTATTCGCTCGGCGCCCGCATCGCGGCGGTCTTCGCGCTGACCTATCCGGAGCGGGCGGGCGCCTTCGTTTTCGGCGGCCTCGGCGCGAAATTGTTCGAGACGGCCGGGCTCGGCGAGCCGATCGCGCGGGCGCTCGAAGCGCCGTCGCTCGCCAGTCTGGACGATGGTCTCGGAAAAATCTTCCGCGCTTTCGCCGAAGCGACCAAGAGCGATTTGCCGGCACTCGCCGCCTGCGCTCGCGGCGCCCGCCGCCAGTTCAGCGCGGCGGAGCTCGCCGCGATCACGGCGCCGGTGCTCGTCGCGGTCGGCACCAAGGACGATATTGCCGGCGCGCCGCAGCCGCTTGCGGCGCTGCTTCCAGCCGGCCGGGCGCTCGCAATTCCCGAGCGTGACCATAACCGCAGCGTCGGCGACGCGGCCTTTAAAAAGGCTGCGCTGGCCTTTCTGGAACGGACCTAAACCTCCGCCGAAAGGCCGAGGCGCGAGGCCGCTGCAATCGTCTTCAAAACCGTGGTAAAAGAGATCGATTTTCTTCGGAGGTTCGGGTGAATTCGGCAAAACCGTCCTTGGCCAGCGCCAGCCGCGAACGGCCGGATTCGATCTTCGCTCGGATGCAGCACGAGGCCGAGGAGCTCATCGGCCGCGACCTCGGCATCGCCCCCTGGGTCACCACAATCGTCCTCGAACAGCCGAGCCTCGAAGCGGCGGTGATCTACCGGGTTGCGAGCCGGCTCGGCAATGACGTCGTCTCGATCGAACAGATCCGTCAGACCTATGTCGATCTCGTCGCGCGGCAGCCGGCGATCGGCGCCGCCTTCCGTGCCGATCTCCTCGCCTTCGTCGACCGCGATCCGTGCTGCATGCGGCTGATCGAGCCGCTGCTTTATTTCAAGGGCTTTCATGCGCTGGCGACGCACCGGCTGGCGCACGGGCTGTGGAACGAGGGCCGTTACGATTTCGCGCTCTATCTGCAGAGCCGGTCGTCGGAGGTCTTTCAGACCGACATCCATCCCGCGGCGCGGATCGGCAAGGGCATCTTTCTCGATCATGCGACGGGCCTTGTCGTCGGCTCGACCGCGGTCATCGAGGACAATGTCTCGATGCTGCAGGATGTGACTTTGGGCGGCACCGGCAAGGAGGCCGGCGACCGGCATCCGAAAATCCGCCATGGCGTGCTGATCGGAGCCGGTGCCAAAATTCTCGGCAATATCGAAGTCGGCCATTGCGCGCGGATCGCCGCAGGGTCTGTCGTGCTGCGGCCGGTGCCGCCAAAGACGACGGTTGCGGGCGTCCCTGCGCAGGTCGTCGGCGATGCCGGCTGCGCCGAGCCCGCGCTGTCGATGGATCAGATCCTCGCTGCCAAGGCTGCGCGCGGCTAGAGCCCCGATTCCTATGGGAATCCGAGCTTCGGCCTATTGTTTTCGACGCGTTTTCGTGAGGCGAGCCGGCGCTTGCTTTGCGCGAAAACGCTTTGCGTCCGACTTGCGGGCCATGGCGATTTCTGGCAAGGGGCAGGCAGGTCACGCCGCGGCCTTCGTGAGACGAGCGGCAGCGGGAGAGTTGAGGTTTGGACAAGGTCGAACTGCACAAATTGCAGGGCTTTCTACGGCAAGCCTTCGGCAACCAGAGCCTCAAAGTCGCGCCGGCCAAGCGCAATCCCGACGACGCCGAGGTCCATCTCGGCGAACGCGTCATCGCATCGATCGCGGTCGATGACGAGGATGGCGACCGTTCCTTTGCGCTGGAGATGAAGATCCCCGTCGAACGTCCTGTTTTACAAGACTATCTGCGCCGGCTCTTCGAGAACGACAAATTGCGCATCGTGCCGCGCCCTAAGAAGAACGATTCGGTCGAACTGAATTCCGGCGACGATTATCTCGGCGTGATCTCGCAAGACGATCCGAAGGGCCGCAGCTTCACCTTGCAAGTCGCGATCCTCGATTTCGATCTCGAAGATTTTTGACGCCGCACGTCAACCCGAAGACAATGTGAGCTGGCGAGGAAAGACATGCCTCTCTATGCGCTGGATGGCTTCGTGCCGCGCGTGGCGGCGAGCGCTTGGCTCGCTCCCGATGCCCAGGTCATCGGCCAGGTGCAGATCGCGGCCGAGGCCTCGATCTGGTTCGGTGCCGTGCTGCGTGGCGACAACGAAAAGATCGTGGTCGGCACGCGGACCAATGTTCAAGACGGCGCGGTCTTGCATACCGATCTCGGCTACCCGCTGGAGATCGGCGAGGGCTGCACCATCGGCCACCAGGCGATCCTGCATGGCTGTCTCATCGGCGCCAATACGCTCATCGGCATGGGCGCTACCTTGCTCAACGGTGTCAACGTCGGCCGCAATTGCCTCGTCGGCGCCAAGTCCCTGCTGACCGAAGGCAAAGCCTATCCGGACAATTCGCTGATCATCGGCACGCCGGCGCGCGTGCTGCGTGAATTGAAAGATTCGGAGATCGCCCAATTGCGCGAAAGCGCTGCCGCCTATGTCGCCAACGCGCGACGCTATGCGCGCGGGCTCGCGCATGTCGGCGTCAGGTCCGAAGCCGTCAAAGCTTGATATTTTCGTCGAACTTGTCGGCCGGAATGGCGTGATCGAAACGCACCGCAACGCCGCCCTCGAAAATGCGGACGATCTGGCCGTCCGTCTGACCGAGCTTGACCCGCGTGCCGAGGGCCGGCTTGATCGAGGTCGAAACGCCGGCGCCGGAAACCGAGATGTCGATCAATTGCACGATATGTTCACGCTCGCCGTCGACGTGCAGAATCGAATGCCGGCGATTGGGAATGATGCGCTCGTGGCGGCGATCCTCCGGCATGCCGAGCGTATCGCGATTGATGAGCCAGGTGAGCTGATTGGCGATCTTCTCGCGCTTGGCGAACGGCATGGTCATCTGGATCGCGAAGCCGCGCTCGGTATGACGTGCGATCTTGCCTTCGACGCGGCCGATCTGATCGAGATAAACGACGACATGCTCGCCGACCGCGCCGCGCACCGGTGCATCAAGGGCGAGACCGCCCGGCGACATGTTGACGGTCTGGCACGGGAACTCGCGCTTGTCTTGAAGCATGTAGCGGCCAAGCAAGACGATCTCGACGCGGAGATGCCGGCGGCGTTCGGAGAATTTCGGGATTGTCTTGAGCTTGGCTGTCATAGCATTCCCAGAGGTCCGACAGATACGCCCAGCCGGGACGGCGGATCATGGATGGTAGCGGGTTAAGGCCATCTTAGCATCAGGGCGACAAAGCGAAACTTTGGCGCTGTAATATTATTTGCCGCCCTCGAAGATACGTAAATGGCCGCGACTTTCAGCTTGCGCAAGAGGGGTGATTCCTCGCGCATCGGCAACATGAGGATCAGCTCCGTGCGAAAGTAAAATTTCGACATCACGAAGGTCACCGAGAGTAATCGCTAGGGTTAGAGGAGTAAATACCTTGGCATCGGAAATATTGAGATTGGGTTTGAGTTCCAGTAGTGATTAATCCTCTTGCTGTAGGTGACGCATCAGGAATATTAAAAGTATGGGTATTACCAGCAGAAATAATATTAAAATCGACCCCAGCAGTACCTGTAGCAAAAAGTTGTGATGTAGCAACTAAACCATTTAACGAAGCAATACCAGT
>JAJXZN010000179.1 GCA_021780015.1 Pseudomonadota bacterium | reverse complement strand
CGGACGGCTCGCGCCCGACGCGCCGCCACAGCCGGTCGCCGATCATGCCGAGCGCGAAAGTGAGCGTGAAGACCTTCGAGATGCTTTGAATGGAGAACGGCGTATCGCAGTCGCCGCCACAAGCGAGCTGGCCATCGGCATCGATCACGGCGAGGCCAAAAGCCTTGGGATCGACGCCGGCAAGCTCCGGAATATAGGTCGCGACCTCGCCCCGGTCCGACCGCTCCTGCATTTCCGCGACGATGTCTTTGACGACCTGATCAAGCTTGGACACGCCGCCGATCTTCCCTCAATAAATTCGCGCCATCTTAAAATGCGTCGTCTGAAAGAAATAGATCTTGAGCCTTGGCGTCGCGATGAAACTTTCGGCAACCGGCTTGCGCGGCGGCGCGGACTAAGCGAATCATAGCCCGTGCAACTTCGAATCCTTCTCATCGACAGTGACGACGCGCGCGCCGAGGCGCTGAAAGAAAAGCTCGCTCAAGCCGGCTTTGCCGAAGTGCTGCATGCCCGCGAAGGCGCCAATCTGGTCGAAGCCGTCGAGAACACCAAGCCCGATCTCGTCATTGTCGACATGGCGTCGCCGGATCGCGACACGCTGGAAGACGTGCGTGCGGTATCGGCCGACAAGCCGGTCGTCATGTTCGCCGACAGCGACGATATCGGCTTCGCCGAGGAGGCGATCGCTGCCGGTGTCTGCTCTTATAATCTCTCCGGCGTCGCGCTGCGGGACGTCAAGCCGATCATGGCCTCGGCCATCGCGCTCTTCCGCCGTTACCGGCACGTCGAAGCCGAACTCGTCGCCGCCAAAACGCTCCTCGAAGAGCGTCGCGCGATCGAGCGGGCGAAAGCCATTTTGATGAAACATCGTAAAATGACGGAACCTGAAGCCTATCGCTGGCTGCAGAAAAAGGCGATGGACGAGAATCGCAAGCTGGCTCAGGTCGTGGCGCAATTTGTCCGCGAACACGAAATCGAGGCTGCGCCGAAAGCGGGAGAGAAACGGTCATGAGCGAAATCGTCTCGCTGTCCGCGGCGCGGAAATCCGCGGCACCGAAGATGCGCATCGGCCTGCTGCATCTCACCGATGGCGCGCCGGTGATGGTCGCGCATGAATTCGGCTTCTTCGCCGAGGAAGGCGTCGAGACGGAGCTTTTCGTCGAACCGTCTTGGGCCAATATTGCCGACAAGCTTGCCTTCGGCTTTCTCGACGCCGCGGTGATCGTGCCGCCGCTCGCTTTCGCCGTGCAGCTCGGCCTGCGGGGAGCCATCCAGCCGCTTCTCATCCCGTCCGCGATCAATGCGCGTGGCAGCACGATCACGCTCAACAATGCGCTGGCGCGCGAAACGCACGACCAAGCCGCCCGCAAAGATCTCTCGACGGTCGAAGCTCTCGCCGCGGTGCTACGCTCGCGCCATGCGACGCTCGGTATCGTCCATGCTTATTCGACGCATAATCTTTATCTGCGTTATTGGCTGGCGACGGCGGGCATCGAAGCCGGCCGCGACGTGAAGCTCACCGTCGTTCCGCCGGCCCGCGCCGTCGAAGCGCTGACGAGCGGCCAGATTTCGGGCTTTTGCGCCGGCGCACCCTGGGGCGAGGTGGCGCGGCGCGCTGGTGCCGGCGCGACGATTGCGACCTCGCACGACATCTGGGCGCACGCACCGGAAAAAGCCTTCGCCGTGCGGGCCCGGTGGGCAGAGGAACAGCCGCAAGCGCTGGATGCAGCGTTGCGGGCGCTGTTGCGCGCGGCGAAATTCTGCGACGCGCCGGAGAATGCCTCCTATACCGCCGCGCTGCTCGCGCGCCGCCGCTATTTCGCGCTCGACAGCCACGCCATCCTCGCCTCGCTTCCCGGCGGCGCGATGGGGGATGGCGCCTGCGTCTTTTATCGCGGCGCCTCGACCTTCCCCTGGTGCTCGCACGGGCTGTGGTTCCTGAACGAGATGCGGCGCTGGAGCCTGGTCGATCCCGCCGTCGATCTGCATGATCTCGCCACACGCGTCTATCGACCCGATCTTTATCGGGGAGCCGCCGCAGCGATGGAGGTTCCGGCGCCAACCGTGGATTGGAAAGACGAAGGCGCGCATGACGCGGCTTGGACGCTCGAGGCCGTGCCTCAGCCGATCGCCATGCCGGCCGATCGCTTCTGCGACGGGACCGTCTTCGTGCCGGGAAAAATCCCCGCCCTCGGTGATGCGGCAGCGAAGAGTGCGCTGCACAAATTTTGACCTGCGCATGTGCAGCATCTAGGCGTTTTGCCTCGCAACAAGCTCAGCTGACCAAAGAACTTCGGCTCTTTCGCTCTGCGAAAGGCTGGCACATGTCTTGCGATCAAGGCCCGCGTCGGCATGAGCTTTTGCCGCCGGCGGCGAGCCGTCTAACGGCGGACGGTTTCGCACCAGCATCGTTTCCCGCGAGCTAACGATGGTTCGCATCCGGACAATCCGGCAGCGCTGAGCGCTGACGCGTGCCAAGCCGATGACACCCTTTGGTTCAACAGCGAAGGCCGCTTCGCGCGTGACCGCGTCACGCGTGAACACGATTCGCTGCGCGGCTTACACAGTCAGCCCACCGCGCCACGACGCATCGAGGAGCAGAGGGAATGAAGACGCATAAGGTGGAGCAGCTCGTCATCGCGACCATGGGCTTCTTCTGGTGCTTCCTCATGTGGTTTTCGACGGCAGCCTTCAGCCCGAGCATCGCCGCGCATTATCATCTGAGCATCAAGGCGCTCGGCCTTCTGGCGAGCTCGGCGATCTGGATGGCGCCGGTCGGTCGTGTCGTCGCAGGCTGGGCATCGGACCGTTTCGGCGCGCCGCGCACGTTCGCCGTCATCCTCACCGTCTGCGGTCTCGTTTCGATCGCCTCGGCTTTCACGCAGGATTATTCGCTGCTCTTTGCCGAACGCGTCATCGTCGCCATCGCCGGCGTCTCCTTCGTCGTCGGCATTCAGCACGTCGCGCAATGGTTCAATGCCGATGAAATCGGCACAGCGGAGGGGCTTTATGCGGGGACCGGCAATGTCGGCGCCGGCATGGGCGCGCTGGTTCTGCCGCGCCTCTTCGGCACCGATTATCATACCGCATTCCTTTGGCTCGGCCTCATCGCGCTCGTGGTCGCAGCCTGGTATCTGCTGCGCGGCCGCGCGGCCAGGAACGCCGAGCAAATCGCCCTCACACGCCGGCGCAGCGACTTCCGCAGCACCGCCTTCGTCTGGAGCCGTTACATCGCTGTCGCGCTGATGCTGGCCTATGCCATGTCCTTCGGCCTCGAAATCGCGATGAATGCCTGGCTGCCGGGCTATTTCACGCATGGGTTTCATGGCGCCATCCTGGCCCTCGGATTCAGCAGTGTCGCCGGCCTGCAAATTGCCGCCGGAACCTTCGCCGCCGTCGAATCCTTTTGCGCCTCGCTGTTCCGGCCCTTCTCGGGCTTCATGTCCGACCTGTTCCAGCGCAACGGCTGGACGCCGCTGCCGTTCATCGCCCGCACCCTTCCCTACGCGCCGCGCCTGCATTGGCTCGGCATCGCCTTGATCCTGATCACGTTGGCAATGGGCGGCCTGACCTTCGCGGGGATGACGGGATCACTGCATGCCTCCGTCCTCACGCTGGTTGCGCTCGGCGTTTTCATTTCCTTCGGAACCGGCGGCACGTTCGCGCTCGTTCCGCTGCTGTTTCCCGACCGCCCCGGCACCGCGGCGGGCTTCATCGGCGGCATCTCGACCGCCGCCGGCATCATCTATCCGCTCGTCTTCTCGGCGAGCACGAACATTCACATGGGCTACCTGACCGTCGCCCTCTACATGTTCGTGCCGTTCATCCTCTTCTACTTCTGGGCCGCGCGGCATGAGCGCCGCCCTGAAGAGCACGGCATCTTCACCGAAGCGCTCGCGGTCGAGAAAGCCTGAGCCGCCTTGCAACGTCAAATCCAGACGGAGGTCTCTATGCACATGCCCGCACAATCATCGGCCAAAGGACCTTTTGAGCCCTGGTACAAATACGGCGTCGCCTTTCTCTCCTTCGAAATGGCGGTCGCCATCGCCGTCAGCGCCTATTCGCTGTTCATGACCTTCCACGGCCTCGGCGGCTTTCCCGGAAAGCATTGAGCGCGCGCCGCAATCGGGAGATCAATGATGACCCCTGAACAAATCAGCCTTGTACAATCGAGCTTCGCCAAAGTCGCGCCGATCGCCGACGAAGCCGCGACATTGTTTTACGCGCGGCTTTTCCAGATCGCGCCGGACGTCAGGCCGCTCTTCAAGAGCGACCTGGAAGATCAAGGCCGCAAGCTGATGGCAGCGCTCGGCACGGTCGTGCGCAGCCTCGACCGGCTGGACGACGTTCTACCGGCCGTCAAGGCGCTGGCGGTCCGGCACGCGGATTATGGCGTCGAGCCGGAGCACTACGCGCCGGTTGGCGCAGCCCTGCTCTGGACGCTGAAGCAAGGCCTCGGCGAGGCCTTCACAGCCGAAACCGCCGAGGCCTGGCATACCGCCTACGGGCTTCTGAGCAACACGATGATCGCCGCGGCCACTGCGCCGTCCGACGCTTGAAGCGGATGTTTCTCATGTATCAAGACGACGAATATTCACAGGCAACACCCGACGCGCCTTTGCGCCTCGTTGTCATCGGCAACGGCATGGCGCCCGGCCGCATGCTGGAACACCTGATCGACGAAGCGCCCGACCGTTACAAGATCACGATCTTCAACGCCGAGCCGCGCGTCAATTACGACCGCATCATGCTCTCGCCCGTGCTCTCCGGCGAAAAGGATTACGAGCAGATCGTTATTCACGGCGATGGCTGGTACATCAAGAACGGCATCACGCTCTACAAAGGCCACAAGATCGTCGCGATCGATCGCGCGGCCAAGACCGTCACCTCGGATCATGGCGTGACCGAAAGTTACGACAGACTCGTTATCGCGACCGGCTCGACGCCCATCATCCTGCCGGTACCGGGCAATGATCTCGCCGGCGTCCTGAGTTTCCGCGACCTCGACGACGTGAATGCCATGCTGCTCGCCGCGCAATCGCGGTCGAAGGCCGTGGTCATCGGCGGCGGCCTGCTCGGCCTTGAAGCGGCCGCCGGGCTTCAGTCGCACGGCATGGACGTGACCGTGCTGCATCTGATGCCGACGCTGATGGAGCGCCAGCTCGATTCTGCTGCCGGCTATCTTCTGCAGCAGGCGGTCGAAGCGCGCGGCATCAAGGTTCTCACCAAAGCCAATACCAAAGCGATCCTTGGCGCGCGCAAGGTCGAGGGGGTCGAACTCGCCGACGGCACGATCATCCCGGCAACGCTCGTCGTGATGGCCGCGGGCATCCGGCCCAATGCCGCTTTGGCGAAACGCGCCGGAATCGAGGTCAATCGCGGC
>JAJXZN010000309.1 GCA_021780015.1 Pseudomonadota bacterium | reverse complement strand
CGCTTCGCGCCGGCTGGTGCTCGCCGCGCAGAAACAGGGCACGACCGGTCTCATCTTTCTCGCCGGGCCGGTGCGCGCCGCAGTGCTTTCGAGCAGCGCCGAGACGCGCTTTGAAATCCGCGCCCGGCCAAGCCCGCCGCAAGCCTCTGCCGGCGATCATATCCCCCTGCCCGGCCCCGCCGCCTTCGATGTGCGCATCGCCAAGGCGCGCGCCGGGCCGGCCGGCTTTTGCATCGATCGTGATGCCTTCCATCCCGTTGTCTGGAGCCCCCGAGAGGTTTTGTTCCGTGACGCGTTATCTCTCCCTCTGGCTGCCGTCGCTGGCGACGGACCGGATCATCCGCCGTACCGCCGCAGCGCGTGAGGCGCCGCTCGCCACAATCGCCAAGGTCAAAAGCGCGCAAAGGCTCGCCGCCGTAAACCGCGCCGCGGCCCGGCACGGCTTGCGGCCCGGCATGGCCCTCGCCGACGCCCGCGCGATCCTGCCTGATCTTGCCTGCTGTGCCGCAGACGAAGCGGCGGAGGCCGCAACGCTCGCCGCGATCACCGATTGGTGCCGCCGCTTCACGCCGCTCGCGGCGCTCGATCCGCCCGACGGCATGATGCTCGACGTGACCGGCGCGGCGCATCTCTTCGGCGGCGAAGCAAAGCTGCTTGGCGAAATCGAGACGCGGCTCGCCGCCCAAGGCTTTGCCGCCCGCGCCGCGCTGGCGCCGACGCCGGAGGCCGCCTGGGCCCTGGCGCGGTTCGGTAAAGAACGGCTGATCGAAGATGAGGCCCGCGAAGCCGATATGCGCCGCCGCCTCGGCGTGCTGCCGCTCGCGGCGCTGCGGCTCGATGCGGCGGTCTTGGCCGGGCTGGCGCAGGCAGGCTTGCGCCGCATCGACGATCTCATCCTGCGGCCGCGCGCACCGCTCGCGGCGCGGTTCGGCAAGCCGCTCTTCGTCCGGCTCGACGCGCTTCTTGGCCGCGCCAAGCGTCCCATCACGCCGCGTTTCGAGGCGCCGGCCTATCTCGCCGAGCGGCGCTTTGCCGAGCCGGTCGTCCAGCGCGAAACGATCGAAGCGACGATCCTCGCCCTGGCCCAAGACTTGGCGCGCCTGCTGGCGCGACGGGGCGAAGGCGCGCGGCAACTCGACGTGAGCCTCTTCGGCGTCGATGGCAGCGTGAAACATTTGCGCGCCGGCACGAGCCGACCCTTGCGCGACGCGGCCGTGATCGCCCGCCTCTTTCGCGAGAAGATCGAAGCCGCCGCCGCGATGGACGAGCGCGATCCGCTCGATGCAGGCTTCGGCTTCGATCTTGTGCGGCTCGCGGCCGAAGCCGTTGAGCGGCAGGACGAGGATCAGGCCAATTGGCTCGCCCCCGCGGCGGAGGAAGACCTCGCCGATCTCATCGACCGGCTGGGGGCGCGGCTCGGCGTGCGGCGGGTTGTGCGGCTCGAACAGAGCGATACGCATTGGCCGGACTTTGCGGTGACGGCGCTGCCCTGCGCCCTGTCGCCGCCCCCACGTCATAGCCGGGCTGATCCCGGCCACGACGCGCAAATCTTCGCCGAGAACGCGCTCCCGTCTCGCCCGATCCGCCTGCTGCAAAGGCCCGAGCCGATCGAGGCCATCGCCAGCGTGCCCGACGGGCCGCCGCTGCGCTTCCGCTGGCGGCGCGTGCTGCATGATATCGCCGCCATCGAAGGGCCGGAGCGGATCGCCCCCGAATGGTGGAAACATCGCGCCCTCACCCGCGATTATTTTCGCGCCGAAGACAGCGAGGGGCGCCGCTTCTGGCTCTACCGCGAAGGTCTCTACGAAAGCGAAACCATGCGCCCGCGCTGGTTCATGCATGGCCTGTTCGCGTGAGTGGCGATCAACCCCTTTATGGCAAGCGCAACAAGCCGGCAGCCGGCGCGCTTGGCTACGCCCCGCCACGCAACGACGCGGTTCCTTTCGCCGAATTTGGCATAACGACGAATTTCTCCTTTCTGCGCGGCGCTTCGCATCCGGAGGAATTCGTCGCTGAAGCCTATAAGCTCGGGCTACAAGGCATCGGCATCGCCGACCGCAATTCGCTCGCCGGCGTCGTCCGCGCACATGTCTTTGCCCGGAACAATGACATTGCGCCGGAGACCTTGCGCCTCGCCATCGGCTGCCGTCTCGTCTTCTGCGACGGCACGCCGGATATTCTCGCCTATCCACAGGACCGCGCCGCCTATGCGCGGCTCACGCGCCTCATCACCCGCGGCAACTTGAAAGGCCAAAAGGGCCTCTGCCGGCTGGACGCCGGCGATCTGCTCGAAGCCGCCGAAGGCTTGCAACTCGCCGTCCTGCCGGCAAGCAGCTGGGAGCAGGAGGACGATGCCGCCAAGCCCGGCAAAGTCTATGCGGGTTTCGAAAGCGAGGCGGCCGACCTTCCGCTTCGGGAAAAGGAAACGGCGGCGCGGAACGACGCCGATACACCATTCTTGCACCGTCTCGCTGCCATCGCCCCGGGCCGCGTCTGGCTCGCCGCCAGCATGATCTATGGCCCGCACATGCGCCGGGCCTTGGCAGATCGCGTCGCCCTCGCGCGCCGCCTCGGCCTGCCGCTCATCGCCACCAACGACGTTTTGATGCACGAGGCGGCGCGGCGGCCGCTGCAGGACGTTCTCACGGCCGTCCGCCATCGCACGACGCTCGATGCCGTCGGCAAGCGACTGCAAGCCAATGCCGAGAGGCATTTGAAAAGCGGCGCCGAAATGGCGCGCCTTTTCGCCGAAGCGCCGCAGGCCGTGGACGAGACTGTGCGCTTTCTCGAAGGGCTTTCCTTTTCGCTTGCCGACATCAAGAACGAATATCCGGAGGAATTGCGCGAAGGCTATGCGACAGCGCAGGCGGCGCTCGAAGCCTTCGCCTATGCCGGCGCGGCCGAACGCTACGAGGGCAAAGTCCCCGAAAAGGTGAAACACACTCTGGCTTATGAGCTCGCGCTCGTCGCCGACATGAACTACGCGCCCTATTTCCTCACCGTGCATGACATTGTGCGTTATGCGCGCGGCCAGGACATCCTCTGCCAGGGCCGCGGCTCGGCAGCCAATTCGACGATCTGCTATTGCCTGCGCATCACCGATGTCGATCCGGCGCAGAATGCTTTGCTCTTCGAGCGCTTCATCTCCAAGGACCGCGGCGAGCCGCCCGACATCGACGTCGATTTCGAGCACGAGCGGCGCGAAGAGGTGATGCAATATATCTACAATCGCTATGGCCGTGCCCGCGCCGGCCTTACCGCGACCGTCATCACTTATCGCAGCCGCTCGGCCTTGCGCGATGTCGGCAAAGCCTTCGGCCTGTCGGACGATGTGATCCAGGCCCTGTCGAGCTCGCTTTGGGGCGGCGCCGCGCAAGGCCCGCAGGATAAGCAAGTGCGCCGCCTCGGCCATAACCCGCGCGAAGACCGGCTTGCGCAGACGCTCGACCTGGCACAGCAACTTGTCGGTTTCCCGCGCCATCTCTCGCAACATACCGGCGGCTTCGTCATCACCCGCAGCCGCCTCGACGAGATCGTGCCCATCGCCCATGCCGCAATGGACGATCGCACGACGGTCGAATGGGACAAGGACGATCTCGATGCGCTCGGCATCTTGAAAGTCGATGTTCTCGCGCTCGGCATGCTCACCTGCCTGAAGCGCAGCTTCGATCTTCTGCGCTGCCATTATGGCATCGATCATAAGATCGCCAGCACCCCGGCGGAGGAGCGCGCAGTCTATGCCATGATCTCGCGGGCCGACACGATCGGCGTCTTCCAGATCGAGAGCCGGGCGCAAATGTCGATGCTGCCACGGCTGCGGCCGCAAACGTTCTACGATCTCGTCATCGAAGTCGCCATCGTCCGGCCCGGCCCCATCCAGGGCGACATGGTGCATCCCTATCTGCGGCGGCGGCAGAATCTGGAGCCTGTCAAATATCCCTCGAAAGAGCTCGAGGAAGTACTGGGCAAAACCCTCGGCGTGCCCTTGTTCCAGGAACAGGCGATGAAAATTGCCATTGTCGCCGCCGGCTTCACCCCGGCCGAAGCCGATAAATTGCGCCGTGCCATGGCGACCTTCAAACGCGCCGGCACGATCGAGACGTTCCGCACCAAAATGATCGAAGGCATGGTGGCACGCCATTATCCGCGCGATTTCGCCGAACGCTGCTTCAAACAGATCGAGGGCTTCGGCACCTATGGCTTTCCCGAAAGCCATGCCGCCTCTTTCGCGCTGCTCGTCTATGCTTCGGCGTGGCTCAAATGCCGCTATCCGGATGTCTTTGCTTGCGCTTTGCTCAATGCGCAACCGATGGGCTTTTATTCGGTCGCGCAGATCGTCCGCGATACGCGCGAACATGGCATTGCGGTCGAGGACGTGGACGTGAATTTCTCGGATTGGGATTGCACGCTCGAAGCAGACGAGGCCGTGCCTTCATCCCGCCTCCACCTGCGCCACGCCTCGATGCAGAACGATATCCGTTCGACGCAAAAACTCCGCCTTGGCTTCCGGCAGGTGCACGGCCTTGCCAAAGAGGACATGGAGGCCCTCGTCGTCCAGCGCGGCAAGGGCTATGATTCAATCCGCGATCTTTGGCTGCGCACCGGCCTCGCGCCGAGCGCTCTCGCAAAGCTCGCCGAAGCGGATGCCTTCCGTTCGCTCGGTCTCGATCGGCGCGATGCGCTCTGGGCCGTGCGCGGCCTGAACCGCGCCGGCGACAAGGACGATTTGCCTCTCTTGAAGGATTTGAGCTTCCGCGCGCTCGAACCCGAGGCGCATCTGCCGCCCATGTCGCTCGGCGAACATGTCGTCGAAGATTACCGGCATCTTGCGCTGTCGTTGAAATCCCATCCGGTCAGTTTTCTGCGACCGCATCTCAAGGCCGAGCACATCCTCCGCACGCAAGATTTGGCCATGCTGACCTCGGGCCAGCGTGTGCGCACCGCTGGGCTGGTGCTGATCCGGCAGAGGCCCGGCACCGCCAGCGGCGTGATTTTTCTCACGATCGAAGACGAGACCGGCATTGCCAATGCGATCATCTGGCCGAAAATCTTCGAGACACATCGGCCGATCGTGATCGCCGCGCGTCTCGTTGCCATTACCGGCCGGTTGCAATCGGAATCCGGCGTCATCCATGTCGTCGCCGAAAAGATCGACGATCTAACGCCGTGGCTCGGCGTTCTGTCGCGGCCGGACAATAATGCTCTCGCGCATCCTGTCAAAAATCCGCACAGGCATCCGCGCAATCAAGCGCGCCTGACAGAGCCTGGGCTTTTCGATACGAAAACCGCGCAAACAACGACCGACAAACGCGATGATATCTATCGCGTCATGCCGAAAGGCCGGAGGTTTCATTGATTGGAAGATGAGACCAGTTCGCGCGGGTCG
>JAJXZN010000070.1:2745-5404 GCA_021780015.1 Pseudomonadota bacterium | reverse complement strand
ATGCGAAAGCCGCACTCTATATCCGGCCAATGTATTGGGCTGAGCTTGGCACGACCGGTGGCGGCGTGCGCTTCGATCCTGAATCGACCCGCTGGTGCCTTTGCCTCTACGAGGCGGCGATGCCGCAGCCAAGCGGCCTCTCAATCACACTGTCACCTTTCCGGCGGCCGACGCTCGAATGCGCGCCGGTCGACGCCAAGGCCAGTTGCAATTATCCCAACAATGCACGCGCATTGATCGAGGCGCACCGGCGCGGCTTCGATAATTGCCTGATGCGCGATATGCTCGGCGCAATTGCCGAACTCGGCAACGCCAACGTCTTCATGGCCAAAGACGGCGTTGTCTTCACGCCGGCGCCGAACGGGACCTTCCTCGACGGGATCACGCGGCAGCGTGCGATTGCCTTGCTGCGCGATGCCGGTGTTAGCGTTGTCGAAAAAACGCTGAGCTACGCGGACTTTGAGCAGGCCGACGAAATTTTCTCGACCGGCAATTTTTCCAAGGTCATGCCGATCACGAAGATCGATGATCGGCTGCTGCGGCCGGGGCCCTTTTTTCAAAAAGCGCGCGCGCTTTATTGGGCCTTCGCACACGGTGGCTAGGAGCGGGCCCGCTCCCGGATTCCGCTCAAACTGATCGCCGGCGCGATCGCATCGACATCAATTTTGAGATCAACGATCGCCGGCAGGCCCGACGCCCGCGCCGCATTGAACGCCTCGGGGAATTGTTGGGTTTTTTCGACCGTCACGCCGAAGCCGCCGAAGGCGCGAGCATAAGCGGCGAAATCGGGGTTTTTGAGATCGGTTCCGACGATGCGGCCGGGAAATTCACGCTCCTGATGCATGCGGATCGTGCCGTAGCTCGCATTGTCGCAGACGATGAAGACGATCGGCAGGTGATATTGCACGGCGGTCGCGAATTCTTGCCCGTTCATCAGGAAATCGCCGTCGCCGGCGAGCGACAGAACAAGCCGATCCGGCCTCAAGAGCTTCATAGCGACGGCCGCAGGCACGCCGTAACCCATCGATCCGGATGCCGGCGCCACATGCGTGCCGAAGCGGCGGAACCGATAGAAACGGTGAATCCAGGCCGCATAATTGCCGGCGCCATTACAAAGAATTGCGTCCGGCGGCAGAGCCTCGCGCAGCCAGACCATGATTGCGCCGAGATTGACGCCGCCCGGCTGCGGCGTCGCGACATCGCTCCAGGCAAGATAATTTTGATGCAAGGCTTCCGTAAAGCCGCGCCAGGCGATCGACTTCGGTGCCGCAAGCCCGGCGAGCGCTGCGCAGAAACGCGCCGGTGTCGCATGAATAGCGAGTTGGGGACGATAGACGCGGCCGAGTTCTTCTGCGCCCGGATGAACGTGGACGAGGTTTTCCGCAGCGGGAATGTCGAAAAGCGCATAGCCCTGACTCGGAATATCGCCGAGCCGGCCGCCGAGCGCGACGACGAGGTCGGCGGACTTGATCGCCGCGATGAGCTTGGGATTGGGTCCGATGCCGAGATCGCCGGCATAGCTCGGATGCAGCGGATCAAACAGAGGCAGCCGGCGATAGCTCGTCGCCACCGGGACCGCGAAGCGCGCCGCGAAATCCTGAATGGTCTGCCACGAAGCCTCGTTCCAGCGGCTGCCCCCGAGAATGAAAATCGGCCGCCTAGCGCGCAACAGCGCCTCATAAAAATACTCGACTTCGGCCTCCCCCGGCGCCGTCTCGACCGGGACGAGCGGCGGCGCGTCGACGACGTCGACCTCTTCGTCCAGCATGTCGCGCGGCAGGCCAAGAACGATTGGTCCAGGGCGTCCGCTCGTCGCAGTGTAAAACGCACGCGAGACCAGCTCCGGCACGCGCCGCGCATCGTCGATCATGCTCGCCCATTTGGTCATGCTGCCGAAGACGGCGCGAAGATCGAATTCCTGAAAAGCTTCGCGCTCGCGCATGGGGCGCTCGACCAGGCCGACGAACAGGATCATCGGCGTCGAATCTTGCTGCGCGATATGGATGCCATGCGCGGCATTGGTCGCGCCGGGCCCGCGCGTGACGAAACAGACGCCCGGCCGCCCGGTCGCCTTGCCGACGGCCTCAGCCATCATTGCGGCGCCGCCTTCTTGCCGGCAGACGATGACTTCGATCGGACTGTCGCGGAGAGCATCGAGCACGGGCAGAAAGCTTTCGCCCGGCACGCAAAAAGCATGCGTGACACCATTGCCGATCAATTGATCGACCAAAACCTTGGCTGCGCTGCGCATGGTCATGGCCCGAACACGACGAGTTCGCTGTAAGTCAGATCGCCGAGGCGCGGCGGATTCGGTCCTTTGAAATATTTGCGCCCCAATCTCTCCGAATAAACACCAGGTAGCGCCGGCCGGCTGTCTTTGACATCAAGCAAAACCGACATGACCCCCCGCCGCAACAGAAAGCGGCCGAGCGCAGCGGCGCATGCGACGAAATTCTCCATATCACGGCAATAGATGAGCCGCATGAATGGCAGCGCAAGGCGTCCGCTTTTGATGCTGAAGGGTGCGAATACAAAAGGCGCATCGTCCTTCGGCGTACGGCATACAAGGCTCAGGCACCCGAAGCGCGCGTGATCGTCCAAAATGGCCCGCTCTGCCTGCGGCAAGTCTGTCTCGGCAGAGGAGATTGAGCTGACTCCG
>JAJXZN010000070.1:0-2735 GCA_021780015.1 Pseudomonadota bacterium | reverse complement strand
TGAAGCTCAGCGCCGGAAACGCAAAGAATTGCCCCTCGCTGAAGCGCCGGAAACCTTGCGCCTCGACGATCGGCCAAGTTGATGGCGCCGGTGTGAGATTGATGTAGGTGACGTCTCGCGGCTTGAGCGCTTGAGAAATCAGCAACGACGCACAGCTGCGGAACGCCGGCTCGACATACCAGCTCGAAAGATTGCAGCGCACGGAGCGCTCGCCCTGGCTATTCAGGAATGCGCGATAAAGAGTCAGGATGACGCCGACGGGCTTCCCTGCGCTCAGCATCATATAGCCGAATCGCGGATAGCCGTCCGGCACGCCGAGCGCCTCCATGCGCGCCAATCCGCGTAGCCAATAAGATTTTTGCCGCCCAGGGAAGCCGCACGTCAGCAGATCCGCGATCGCGTTGACGTCTTCCGCGCCAATCTCTCGACAATCGATTGCCGCAGGTCGTGCCGGCGAAAAGGCATTCACCATGAAGTCCCTAGCGAATTGTATCAGTTTTGAGTTTAATGTATTGCCGAACCACGGCCAAGCGGAGGCGTCACATCTGTGCCCATTAGGTTAACGATATTCTCGCTGATCGAGCAGATCGCCGCGGAACAAAAGATCAAGATACAGCCGCTGCGCGATGAACTCTTGCTATCCGAATCCGGGCTCGACTCGCTCTGCTTCGCCATTCTCGTCGCAAGGCTTGAGGACAAACTCGGCTATGATCCCTTCGCCACATCGGGCGATATCAGTTTTCCCGTGACCTTGGGTGATTTCGTCGGGTTCTACGAGAATGCCAGCCACTGAAGCGCAGACGCTGCGACAGGGTCTCGCTGCGGGCGCGGCGGATACTCGGCGCATGCTGTGGGGCCTCAATGACGCCGTCGCTTTAGCGGATCTCCTTGACGGCACAGTGCTCGATCAAGCCGATATCGCCGGCCGCTCGATTGTCCTTACAACGCATGATCAGCTTGCCGCGGCGCAGGCGCTTGTCGCCCTCGACGGTACAGCACGGCGCATCGTTCTCTGTCCGCCGGATCTGCCGCTAACCTATCTCGCCGCAATCGCCGCTGACGCCGAGGCCGATGCGATTGTCACCGATCGCGAAGAAACGGATTTCGCGGGTCACGATCTACCGCCCCGCATGGCTTGCAAAGGCCCGCTCCAGCCAAGCCAGGCGGCCGCGCCAATCGTGACCGAATGGGTTTTGCTGACGTCGGGAACGACCGGCGTGCCGAAAATGGTGGTGCATTCGCTGGCCGCGTTGACCGGAGCGATCAGACCGCCGAGGGCCGGCGACGCGCCGCCCATCTGGGCGACGTTCTATGACATCCGGCGCTACGGCGGCCTGCAGATTCTGCTCCGTGCGCTCTTCGGCAATGGCTCGATGATTTTATCGGAGACGGGCGAGCCCGTGTCCGATCATTTGCACCGCCTCGCTGCCCACGGGGTGACATACATATCCGGCACGCCGTCGCATTGGCGTCGCGCACTGATGAGCTCGGATTGCAATGCGATTGCGCCGCGTTACGTGCGGCTCTCTGGCGAGATTGCCGATCAGACCATTCTCGATGCTCTGAAACGCCAATATCCGCGCGCAGCGATCGGGCATGCCTATGCCTCGACCGAGGCCGGCGTCGGTTTCGAGGTCAACGATGGGCTCGAAGGCTTTCCTGCCGATCTGCTTCACAGTGACGGAGATCCCGCTTTCAAAGTCGTCGACGGCACTTTACGGATTCGCTCGCGCCGCACCGCTAGCCGCTATCTCGGCAGCGCGTCGCAGGCTCTGACGGACGAGGACGGATTCATCGACAGCGGCGACTTCGTGACGGAACGCAATGGCCGCTGTTATTTCGTCGGGCGGCGCGGCGGAGTCATCAATGTCGGTGGGATGAAAGTGCATCCCGAGGAGGTCGAGCAGGTCATCAATCGCCACGCCGCGGTGAAAATGTCTTTGGTCAGCGCGCGACGCAACCCGATCACAGGGGCGATCGTCGTGGCCGATGTCGTTCTGCATGATCCGGCCGTGCTCGGCGAGGCGAGCGATGCCTTAAAGCAGGACATTCTTGCCTTTTGCCGCGCCGCGTTGCCCGTGCACAAAGTTCCGGCTGCCGTCAAATTCGTGCCGTCGCTCGAGATGACGCCGGCTGGAAAGCTTGTGCGGCAAAATGCATAACGTGCTCGTCACCGGCGGCAGCCGCGGCCTCGGGCTCGGCATTGCGCGGCGCTTGGCGCGGTCCGGCTATCGCGTCATCGCGCTCGCCCGCCGTGAGAGCGACGAGCTTGCGCTGGCGATCGCCGAATGCCGGAAATCCGGCGTCGGCGAGATCGCCTTTTTGGCTTTCGATCTTGCGGAAACAGATGAAATCCACGCGCTGGCGACGAAGCTGCGTAAGGAATTCGGGCCGCTCTACGCGCTGGTGAACAATGCCGGGATCGGCAGCGCCGGCGTGCTCGCAATCATGCCGGATTCCGAGATCGAGCGGCTGATCCGAATCAACACCCTGTCGCCGATTTTACTGACCAAATATATCTCCCGCGCCATGCTAGCCGATGGCGCGGGGCGCATCGTCAATATCGCTTCGATCGTCGGTTTCAGCGGCTTCAACGGGCTTTCGGCCTATGCCGCGACCAAGGCGTCTTTGATCGGATTCACCCGTTCGCTGGCGCGCGAATTGGGCCGCGTCGGCATCACCGTGAATGCCGTGGCGCCGGGTTTTGTTGCCACCGAAATGACGCATGAATTAAG
>JAJXZN010000316.1 GCA_021780015.1 Pseudomonadota bacterium | reverse complement strand
CGACATGCGCATGTCCGGCTATCCCGCCAAGACCCGCTCCTTCTCCTGGTCTTTCGACGGTCATTGGCTGGCCACCTCCGGCGCCGAGGCCTGCATCATTTGGCCGTTCAAAGACAAAGACGGGCCAATGAAGAAGCAGCCGCGCGAATGCGGCGTCCGCCGCGCCAAGGTTTCGCGGGTCGCCTGTCACCCGAAAGCGCTCGTCGTTGCGGTCGGCTACGAAGATGGCTGGATCCTGCTCTGCCGCATGACCGACGGCGCCGAAATTCTCGTCCGCCGCACGCAGGCCGGGACGGAGGATATGATCACCGCGCTCACCTGGGACGAAACCGGACGCCGTCTCGCGTTTGGCAGCAGCGAAGGTAACGCCGGCCTCCTCGATATGCCGGGTTGATCGCCGCGCCGTCACAATCGATTATAGTCATACGGCGATAAGACAGCCTGCGGCGGCCAACGGGAGCGCGTATGATCATCAACCGCATTGCGCTTTTCTTTGCCTTCGTCTTTGGCTTCGCCTCGACGCAGGCACCGGAATTCTGGCAGCAATATCAGCAGCGGCTCGGCGGCGCGATCGACGAACTGTCGGCCATCGTCGGTCAATTCGATGCCGAAGCCGGGGCGCAGCATCTGAATGAAGCGCAGGCCGTCGCCCGGCTCGAAGCCGATCCCGATCCGCTGGCGCAAGGACGCGGCGCCGAGATGCAGCACCTGATCAAGCGGCTGGCACGGCTGCGCAAAGCGCAAGCGGCGTTCAATTCGCGCAATGTCGTGTCGAAGTGGATCGCGCTCGCCGAGACGTTCGACCCGACGATTGCCGCGCGCGCTTACGAAGCCTATCAGCCGGCCGTCCCGACGACGCCAGACGGCTTCATTTCTGGCATGATCGGCTTCCTCCTCGGCGGCGGGCTTGTCCATTTGATCGGTCTGCCGATCCGCCACCGCAAGAAACGTCTCGGCCGTACGCCCGAAACGGGCACGGTCGAAGCCTGATATGACCGCAAATGTCCTGACCATTGCTGGTTTCGACCCTTCGGGCGGTGCCGGCGTCCTCGCCGACATCAAGACCTTCGCCGCCCTGCATTGCTACGGCGTCGCCGCGACGAGCGCCTTGACGGTGCAGAATACGCAGGGCGTGCGCGCCCTCATGCCCGTGCCGGCGGATTTCTTGGCTGCGCAGATCGATGCCCTCTTCGCCGATATCGATATCGCCGCGGTGAAGATCGGCATGCTCGCCACGCGCGCCAATATCGAAACCGTCGCCCGAGCCCTCGCCGCCTATCGACCGCCCCACGTCGTGCTTGATCCGGTGATGCGCGCCTCAACCGGCGATGCCCTCGCCACCGAAGACCTTGCCGATGCGTTCATTCGCCATCTCGCGCCGCTCATCACATTGGTGACGCCCAATCTCGCCGAAGCGGCGCAGCTTGCGCGAACCCCCGTCCCGGCGTCGATCGACGCCATGCGCGCGCTCGCCGCCAAGCTTTGCCATGCGGGCTTCAAAGCGGTTCTCGTCAAGGGCGGGCATCTCGACGGAGACGACTCGGCCGATCTTCTCCACGACAGCAGCGGCGCCCGCGTCTTCAGCACGCCCCGCGTGGCGACGAAAAATACGCACGGCACCGGCTGCACGCTCGCCTCGGCCATTGCCGCCGGACTTGCGAACGGCTTGCCGCTTCCGGCCGCGGTCGCGGCGGCGAAAGATTACGTTACGCAAAGCCTGGCTGCCGCCGATACGCTCGAGGTCGGACGCGGAGCGGGACCACTTCAGCATTTCCGCGACCACCGCTAATTAGAGCGCGGCATTTTATTCGGCGCGTGCGGCGACGCACGCACCACCGCCGGTTCCGCTTGACTTTGCGGGCTCGTACCGGGGAACGTGCCAGGCGCGTCGAACATTCTGCCGGCGATTTGAAAGAGGGGGTGAGGATGTGGAAGGAATTCCGTGACTTCGCGATGCGCGGCAACGTCATTGATCTCGCCATCGGCGTGATCATCGGCGCGGCCTTCGGCAAAATAATTGATTCGCTCGTCAATGACGTGATCATGCCGGTGATCGGCGCGGTCACCGGTGGTCTTGATTTCTCGAATTACTTTACGCCGCTGTCGCACAATGTGACGTCGCACGTCCTCGTCGATGCAAAAAGGCAGGGCGCCGTGCTCGCCTGGGGGAATTTCGCGACGATCGTGCTGAATTTTCTGATCGTCGCCTTTGTGCTCTTCCTCGTCGTGCGGGCGATCAACATGCTGCAACAGCAAGTCTTGCATCAGAAAACGCAAGAGGCGGCCGCGGCGCCGCCGCCGCGCCAGGAAGTCCTGCTCGAAGAGATCCGCGATCTTCTCGCCAAGCAAGCGAAATAGCGCAGGCCGAGACTCTCGATCCTGGAAACGGCGAGAGGGTAACGTCGTTAGCGATCGTTGCCGTCGGGCGCCGGCTGATCGTTGTCATCCTGGCTGTGGCTGAAATCGCCGCCGTGATCGCCGTCATGGTCGCCGCGCCAGCCCCAGCCTTCATGGCCATGCCAGCCGTCATTAGCGGCCAAGCGCTCGCCAAAGACATGGAATCGCGCGGCATGCAGCAGGAACGGCAGCCGGTGCTTCTGATCGTCATTGAGCGCGGCATAAAGCGGCGCGGCAGCATCGGCGAGTTTCTTCAAAGCCTCGCCGCGTGCAAGGGCGTTGTCGCTGACCCGCTGCAGCCAGGCGACCGGATCGGCCGGACGCGGTCCGTCGCGTCGTGCTGCGCGCTGTGTGGCAATCACTTTGTGCGTATCGCGCAAGGCGCTTTCGACAGGGGGCCAAAGCTTTTCCTGCGCCGGCGTCAATTCGAGACCGGCATGCAGCGCGGCGATGCGCGCGTCGAGAAAAGCAGCGCGATCCGCATCGGAAAATTTGAGATGATCGGGCGCGGCGGCATCCGCTGGAGATTGATCCGTGCTTTGCGCCGCGGCCGGGTCGGCATTGGCATTGATCGCCATGGAGGTGAGGCCGCAGCCGACAATACCGGCGAGGGTGAGAGCAAGGGGCAGGCGGGATTTCATGGAAAATCTCCCTTCGACTCGGCGTCGACGGAGAAGAGCTAGGCTGGGCTTGCGAAGCCTTCAAATTAAGCTTTGGCAATCTCGTCGAAGCGGCTGGCGGATTACGGCTTCATCACGAAGACTTGAAATAACCCGCGCTGCGGCACCGGCGTGAGCCATGCCGGCGAAGTCCCGGCGATGATGTGTGCCGCGAGAGAACCGGGCGCGCGTTTGGCGAGGGCGTTCAATTCGCCCATTCCCGGACAATTGACGACATAGGTCACCTTGTCGGCCCGCAGAATGTTTTGCGCCGCGTCGGGCGGCGCGAGAAACGCATCAAGGGCGACGCGATTGCCATGGTTGTCGCGATGATAGGGCGCAGCGAGCACGGAATGCGGCGTCAGTGCGAGAATATGCGACCCCATGTCGATCGGCGCTGCGATAAGGCCCGGCGGCAATTGCGCAAGCGGCGCGTAGGCCGATGTCGCAAGGCAGGCATTGCGCGGTTGTTGTTGCGGTGTTTCCGAAAATGCCGTCGCGGCGAGGGCCCAGCCGACAGGCGAGAACGGCAGCACTAGAAGCCAAGCGCAGGCCGAGAGAGCGCGGCCGCGCGTCTGCGCGACGCGCTCGTACAATCTTGCAATGAGCCAGGCGCCGCCAAGGAGCGCGATCGGTCCGACGAAACCGAAGATGCGAATCTGCCAGAAGCACATGATGAGGCCCGCGCCGGTGAGTGCGCTGACGGCAAGCCATGGCCGACGTGCCTGGTCTTTTTCGACGATGCAAGCTGCGACCGAAGCCGTAAAGCCGAGCACGACCGGCATGGTGAAGCTCAAAGCCGTCACCGGGCGCATGGCGAAAAAGCGCGAGAGCGGCAGGGCTTCTTCGACATGCCGGAGCCAGAGCTCGCGCAACAACGGATCGATGCCGTGGTAGGGATCGAGAAAGCAGACCGGCTTGCTCAGCGCCACGGATGCCGCGACGCCGCCCGTCGCGACGAGGGCTGCGGCGAGACGCGCAGGCCGGTTTGCGAGCCGCGGCGAGAGGAAACCGAGAAGGACGATCGCCGCAGCGCCGGCAAGGCCCGGCACGAGGTAAGCGAGCGAATAAGCATCGCAGCTTGCGTCGAGCCAATGCGCTTGGCCGATCGTGGCGACGAAGGCGACGGGCAGGGCGGCGCCGAGACCGAGACCGAAGGCGATGAGGGCGCTGCGCAGCGCCGCCCCGCCGGCGATCCAAAACCCGATCGCCAGAGCACCGAGCACCAAAATCCACGGCAGATTCTCAAGGCTGATTGACAGCGACAGCGCCGCGAGCAGGCCGGCCAGCGCCGCGCGGGAGCCACGGGCCGGCTCGAGCGCCTCGACAAAGCTGCCGAGCATAAAGACGACGAGCACAATCTGCGTGGCGGAATGATTGATGCGCCCCGGCTGGAATTGCGCATACATGAGCCCGCTCAGCAGCGTCAGCACAATCGCCGGCAGGATAGCGTGAGGGCCCGCAAGCCGGCGCGCAAGACGCGCAATACCGGCATAAAGCAGACCTTGCAGCACGAGCGGGAAGAGAAGGCGCGTCAGCCGCTCGGCCATGTCGGTCGGCATGAACAGTCCAATGGCCTTGATCGACAGCGCCAGCGGCACGTCGATCACCCGCGACCAGTGCATGAAGACGCCATGCGGCGGATCGAGCCGGCCGATCGTCAGATCGAACCAGTTCTGCCCGGCTAGAAGATTGCGAACCTGCACAAGCTGCATCGCGTCGTCGGGATCGGAAAACGTATTGTGCAGCCAAACGCCGCGCGCCCCTGTCCAGGACATCGCCAGCCCGAGCGCCAATGCCAGAAGGATAAGGAGCCAAACCGGCAGCGGCGTGCGGCCGACAGCGGCAGGGCGCGGCGTCTCGGCGCTTTTGGCCGTCATGTCCATGCTCGTCACGTCGCGTCCTTGCGCAGCAGATCGCATGAGAAGTGCGGCAAAAGCTTTTACGGCCGGTTACGGCATGCCGACGTTTTGGCGGCCATGACACGATGATGTGAGGCGCGCGCTTGGTTAATCCATTCTTAAGCGATCGCGCCGTTGAATGGCGTGCGAGGCAGGCGAACGGAGTTTTTCATGCGGGCGATACGGCAACCGTCCTTCGCCGATGTGCTCGAAGACGTGGCGCTGACGCCTGAGGAAGGGGCGGAGATCGATAGCGCTCTCGCACCCGCCGCCCAGCCGGACTGGTTGTTTCAGATTTTCGCCGCCGCGGCCGAGGCCGCCGTTGCCGCGCAAAGTTCGGCAGCCGCCTACCGCGAGGCGACGGGCGAAGCGCAGCCCTCCCTTGCGCCCTTGGACGAGGAAGAGCGCGTCGCGATGGAACTCGATCTTGCAAACACCGCAAGCCTCGACGACCTCGCCCGCATCCGTCGCGATTTTGCCCGCCGCAATCATCCCGAC
>JAJXZN010000318.1 GCA_021780015.1 Pseudomonadota bacterium | reverse complement strand
GCCGGCCGGCTGATCGGCGGCCCGAAATTCCTGCCGCATATTTCGCCGTCGAAGACCTGGTCCGGGACAGGCGTCGGCATTCTCGCTGGGGCCTTGATCGGCCTTGGCTTTCTCGTTTTTGCCGCGCAGTACAGCCAGCTTGAGACGCTGGCGCCAAGCCCGGCCCTGTTTTGCCTCGGCCTGGTTCTGGCGACGGTCTCGCAGCTTGGCGACCTGTTTGAATCTTGGATGAAGCGCCGCTTCGGGGCAAAGGATTCGAGTAATTTCATTCCCGGCCATGGCGGCCTCATGGATCGTGTCGACGGTTTCACCGCCACGGTCGTCTTCGCGGCCGTGCTCGGCGTGCTGCGGGCTTTTCCGACGCCGGCCGAAGGCCTGTTTCATTGGATGTAGAGCGTATGACCCTGGGACTTGACGTCGAAAATCCGCGCCGCCTGCCGCCGAAGGCGCCGCCGCGCAGTATTGTGGTGCTGGGCGCCACCGGCTCGATCGGCACCTCGACGGCCGACATCATCAAGAATTCCGCCGGTGCTTTCGATGTCGTCGCGGTCGCCGGCGGTCGCGATCCGATCGCGTTGGCCAGGGTCGCGAGAGAGCTCGGCGCGCGATTCGCGGCTCTGGCGGACGATTCGGGTTATAGCGCTTTGAAGCAGGCCCTGAACGGCAGCGGCATCGAAGCCGCGGCTGGCCGCGCCGCGGTGGTCGAGGCGGCGCTGCATCCCGCCGATATTGTGATGGGCGCCATCGCCGGCACGGCCGGGGTCGAGCCGACTTATGCGGCTCTGTCGGCCGGGCGGACCATTGCCCTCGCCAATAAGGAATGTCTCGTTTGCGCCGGTGCCGCCTTCATCCGCCAGGCTAAGGCGATGGGCACGCAACTCCTCCCGGTGGATAGCGAGCATAATGCGATTTTTCAGGCTCTGGGCGACGCCGAGCCCGAGACGATCGAAATGATGACGCTCACCGCCTCGGGCGGACCGTTCCGCGCCTGGAGCGCCGAGGCGATCGCCAAGGCGACGCCGGAGCAGGCGCTGAAACATCCCAATTGGGCGATGGGTCCGAAAGTGACGGTCGATTCCGCCGGCCTTATGAACAAAGGCTTGGAAATCATTGAGGCGCATCATATTTTTGGAATCGAGGCGGAGCGTCTCGATGTCCTTGTCCATGCCCAATCGGTGGTCCATGGTCTGGTCGCCTTCCGCGACGGATCGGTCACCGCCGGCCTTGCCGCGCCCGATATGCGGGTGCCGATCGCACATTGTCTTGCTTATCCCGAGCGGCTGAAGACCGGCGCCCGCCGTCTCGATCTCGCCGCCGTCGGACAATTGACCTTCGAGCGGCCGGATTTTGCCCGGTTTCCGGCGCTCCGGGTGGCGCTCGATGCCTTGCGCACGGGACGGGGCCTGCCGACCGTCCTCAATGCCGCCAACGAGATCGCCGTCGAAGCCTTCCTCAACCGCCGCATTTCGTTTCACGATATTGCCCGCTTGGTCGAGGCCTGCTGCGAGGCGGCCTTGCGCGACGGGACGGCGAGCGAGCCTTCGTCCGTGGAAGAGGCTTTGGCCGTTGACCATATCGCAAGAGAAAGCGCCCGGACCCTCTTGGCGGAGGGGCGCGGTTTCGGCATGTTAACGACTTGCTAACCAAAAAGGGCCGGCACTGATGCTCGCCCTGGTTGCGTCGGGGCCGAAACCTGCCGCGGCGCGCGAAAAAGGAATGAAATGTCCATCACGGCCCATCTCGCTTCTGCCGCCGGCTCGATCCTGCCGTTTCTCTTCGTTCTCAGCATCGTCGTCTTTTTTCACGAGATGGGGCATTTCCTCATCGGCCGGCTCTGCGGCGTGAAGGTCGATACGTTCTCGCTCGGCTTCGGACCGGAAATCGCTCATTTCATTGATCGCTGGGGCACCCGCTGGCGGCTCGCCGCGCTGCCGCTCGGCGGCTATGTGAAGTTCCACGGCGACGCCAACGGCGCCTCGATGACCGATACCGAGGCCGTGACGGCGATGCCGGCGGCGGAGAAGAAAGTCACGTTCTTCGGCCAGAGCGTATGGAAGCGCGCGGCCATCGTCGCGGCCGGCCCGCTGGCCAATTTCGTTTTGGCGATCGTCATCTTCACCGGAATTTTTGCCATCCATGGCCGCGGCGTACTGGTGCCGCAGGTTGCCAAGATCTCGCATGACAGTGCCGCCGAAGCTGCGGGCTTCCGTCCCGACGACGTGATCGTCTCCGTCGACGGCCGCAAGGTGGACAGTTTCGAGGACGTGCAGCGCATCGTTCAAGGCTCGAGCGGCGTGCCGCTGAGCTTCGTCGTCGCACGGCAGGGGCGGGACGTCACTTTGGTCGCGACGCCGCGCCGGCGCAGCATGACGACGGCGATCGGCCTGTCGGACGTGGGCGTGCTCGGCGTCGAGGCCAAGGCAACGTCGGACAATTGGCATATCCAGCGCTATGGCGTCGTCCAGTCCTTCGAACTCGCCACCGGCGAAACCTGGTACATCATCGAGCAGACCGGAGCCTATGCGCGGGGGCTGATTCTCGGCCGTGAATCGACCGATCAACTCTCCGGGCCGATCCGGATTGCCGAGGTCTCCGGGGAAATGGCCAAGGTCGGATTCGCAGCGCTTCTTAATCTTGCCGCGGTTTTGTCAATTTCAATTGGAATCCTCAATCTGTTGCCGATCCCGCTGCTCGATGGCGGGCATCTGGTCTATTACGCAATCGAAGCCGTTCGGGGGAAGGCACTGAATGAAAAGATCCAGCAGGTCGGCTTTCGAATCGGCCTGACCTTCGTGCTGGGTCTGATGATCTTGGCGACATACAACGATATCTTGCGGCTGACGAAGTGATTCTAAGCCGCGCCTTGCGCTTGCGGCACAAGGCCGTTGGGGGCTGCCCGTCGTTTGTCGGAGGGTGATTGGCGTGGGGACGCGTGCGCCGAAAAGCGCAGTTAACCATGCCTCTTAACGCGACGCTGAGAGGATTAAGCGTGTCTTACTCGCCACGCAGCTCCGAAAACGACGCCGCACCGCCAAACGGCATTTGCAGGGTAAATGTCAAACCCTGTAGAAGCGGAGCTTGGGGCTGGCAGGATGGCGGGCGAAAAAGCCGCCAGAACAAAGCGCGCGGCCAAGTTTGAGGCCGCGTTCCGGACCGACAGCCCGTCGCAAGCGCCGGGAGGTAGTCCGAAGACTGACTTGGGTGGGTGTTGCGGGTTGGCGCTTGAGATGGCCATCGGCAGCAAAGTTAGATCGAAATGCGGGGACCGGGCGTAGATGCGATTTATTCGGGGTCAACTGTTCCGGTGGTTTCTCGCCGTAGTGCTCATGGCGCCGCTTTTGGCGTCGCTTCCCGCTCTTGCCGCCGGCGTCGAGGTCGAGGGCAACCATCGCGTCGATAGCGAAACGATCGCCTCCTATTTCGCCGGCGCCGATCCGGCTTCGATCAATGCCGGCGTGAAGGCGCTTTATGCCACCGGCCTGTTCTCCGACATCCAGGTCGTGCACGAAGGCCGTGCCGTCGTCATTCGCGTGTCGGAAAACAATCTCATCAATCGCGTCGCCTTCGAGGGCAACAGCAAGGTCAAATCCGAGCAGTTGCAGAGCGAGATCCAGTCCAAGGATCACGGCCCGTTCAACAAGACGATCGTCGATGCCGACGTCGAGCGCATCAAGGACCTCTACCGGCGCGCCGGCGAGGCGGCTGCGACCGTCACTTATCGAATCGTCAATCTGCCGAATGGCCGTGTCGACGTCGTTTTTCATATCGACGAAGGTCCGAAGACCGGCGTGAAGCAGATCAACTTCGTCGGCAACCACGTCTATTCGTCCGGCAAACTGCGCGATCTGATGCAGACGACGGAGATGGACTGGCTGTCGTTTTTCAAATCCTCGGACGTCTATGATCCGGACAAGATTGCTTCGGATCTCGAGGCGATCCGTCGCTTCTATCTGAAAAACGGCTATGCCGATTTCCACGTCATCGGCTCAGACGCCCGCTACGATCCGACGCTGAAGGGCTATGTCGTCACCATCACCGTCGAAGAAGGCGTGCAATATCGCGTCGCCGCGGTGAATATCGAATCGCACATCCCGGCCATCGACGGCAATGCGCTACGCGGCTATCTGCGCGTGTCGCAAGGCGAGATCTATAATGGCGATCAGGTGCAAAAGACCGTCGATGCGCTGACCACGCAGGTGATGCGCCACGGCTATGCCTTTTCACAGGTTCATCCGCGCGGCGATCGGGATCCGGTCACCCGCACGGTTCGTCTTGCCTTTGTCATCGACGAAGGGCCACGCGTCTATATCGAACGCATCGATATTCGCGGCAATACGCGAACCCGCGACTATGTCATCCGCCGCGAATTCGATATCGGCGAGGGCGACGCCTATAACAAGGCGGTCATCGACCGCGCCGAACGCCGGCTGAATAATCTCGGCTTCTTCAAGAAGGTGACGATCACCAACGAGCCCGGCTCGGCGCCGGATCGCGTGGTCGTCGTCGTCACAGTCGAAGATCAGCCGACCGGCTCGTTCTCGGTTTCCGGCGGTTATTCGACGGCGGAAGGCATTATCGGCGAAGTCGCGGTGCAGGAAACGAACTTCATGGGCCGCGGCCAGTTTGCCCGCTTGTCGGTGCAACTCGGGCAATATGCGGAAGGCGTGACCTTCTCCTTCACCGAGCCCTATTTCCTCGATCACCGGATTGCTGCGGGCTTCGACGTCTTCGCCAAGAACAGCATGGTGTCGCAATACGCATTCTATAACGACTTCATGGTCGGCGGCACGCTGCGCGGCGGCTTGCCGGTGACCGACGAGATCACCTTCTCGCCCCGGTATTCGATCTATTCGTCGGACATTTCGATCCCGAACAGTTCGGCCTTCCCCTATAACGACTGTACAAATCCGATCTGGGGGATCACGCCGAGCTGGGATCCGGCCATTCAAGCCAGAGGTTTTCCGGCGGCGGGCTTCAACTTCAACTGCTTGACGAACGGCGAAGCCTCGCTGGCCCTGAAACAGGCGCAAGGCGTGACGCTGACCTCGATGCCGGGCTTTACGCTGTCGTACAATTCGCTCGACAACAATCGCAATCCGACGGACGGCATCCACGCCGAATGGCGCGAAGATATCGCCGGCGCCGGCGGCAACGAGCGTTATGTCCGTTCAACCGCAGACCTTCACTATTATCATGATATCTATGACGAAATTGTCGGCGTGCTGCACTTCCAGGGCGGTATTCTGAACCATTGGGGTTCGGGCGAGGCAAAGATCGTCGACAACTTCAACATGGGCCCGGAATTGGTTCGCGGCTTCCAGCCTGACGGCATCGGCCCGCGCGACGTGTCGCCGGGCTTGGATCCGGCAGGCAATCCGTTGGGCGGCACCAAATTCTGGGGCGCTTCGGCGGAAGCGGATTTCCCGATCCCCTATCTGCCGCGAGAAGTCGGTCTCAGGGGCGCGGTCTTCTCCGACTTCGGCGCGCTCTG
>JAJXZN010000080.1 GCA_021780015.1 Pseudomonadota bacterium | reverse complement strand
GTGAGAAGGGGCCACGACCGCAATATTTGCGAACACCGTCGATCCCAACGGATCGAAACCGGAACAATTCGCACAACGGGCCGGGCTTTCGCATGCCTTCGAGTGGCCTCCTTTTATCGGCGCCGGTGCAGCGGATCAAGGCGGCAAAGCCTCACGGGCATCGGGGAAAGCCCGGCGCCGGCAGGCGGGCGCGACGCGATGGAGCGCCGCAATCGACGCAATATCAACGGGCCCATAACATCTTTGTAAAATCAATTTACGCCGCGGTTGAGCCGCCGGCTTGACGAATGGGCGCAAATATTCATCAGTCGTCGCCTGATCGCCTGTAAGGCATGCGCCGTTTCGGGCACCGGAAAAAGGCCTAGCTGATGACGTCACCCAACGCCGGGACCACGGCGGAAGCCTTGCGCGCCTCGCCGCGCCTCTTCGACAATGCGCTGCTCGACAAGTTTTCGCGCGTGCATTGGTCGATGCCGTTGTTCATTTACACGCCGTTCGTGGCGTGGCTCGGCTGGCTCAGTTTGCGCAGCTTCTCGCCGTTCGCGGTCATCGCCTTAGCGGCGGTTGGCTACGCGATCTGGACCTTGATCGAGTATTTCGGGCATCGCTATCTTTTTCACGCCGAATTTCCGGGAAAATGGGGGGCGCGGCTACATTTCCTGATCCACGGCGTTCATCACGACCATCCGAACGATCCGCTGCGGCTCGTCATGCCGCCTTTGCTCAGCGGGCCGATCATGCTGATCGCCTTGGGCGTCGCGCTCGTCCTCTTTGGCCGCCCGCTCGGCTATCCGGTGCTGATGGGTTTCATCGTCGGCTATCTGGCTTATGACATGGTGCATTATTACGTGCATCACGCGACGCCGACGACACGGCTCGGACGCTACTTGCGCCAAGCCCATATGCTGCATCATTTCCGCGATCCGGAGAGCTATTTCGGCGTCAGCGCGCCCTATTGGGATGCGATCTTCGGGACGCGTTACGCGCCGCCCGAGCAGCGCCGCGGTTAGCCGCTCATCGCCAGACGATCAGGCGCGCTCCCGCGCCGAGGTCCGCGGCCGCAATTGGAGCGTCGCCGGCCGCGGCTTGCGCGCGCCGACGAAGACATCGAAGCGGCCGTTCTGCCAGACGACATCATTCGTCGTCCAAGCCCGCAGCCAAGCAGCAAGCGCCAGTGTCTCACGGCCCAGGAAGGCCAATGGCGCATAGACCGATGTTTCCCAGCCTTTGAGCCGCGCGAGGCCGAGTTCGCCCAGGAACCAGCCGCCGAGCGTCAGGCCGAAGGCGGCAAAGCCAGGCAGGCCCAAAACCGGCGCCGCCAGGGCCGCGGCAAAAGCGGCCGGCAGCGGACTGACGATCGGCTCCAGCGGAAACGTCAGCGGCTCATGCGTGTGGCGGATGACGCTCCAGCGCACCTGCCGGTCATAGACCTCGCGTAAGGTCCGCCAGCCGATGAGCTGGCGCAAGGTGCGATGCGCAAAGACAGTGCGCAGCCCGACCGCGTCGAGGCCCTTGGCGATGGCCGTGTCCTCGGCCAAGGTATAGCTCACGGCGTCGATGCCGCCGGCGCGGGCGAGATCGCTGCGCCGGAACAGCATCACTTTGCCGACGCCATAGCCGAAGCCGAGCATGGAAGCGGTGAGCAAAAGGCGTGCATGGGCGTTGATGATCGCGCCCTCGATATGGCCGGCGATCGTCTCGGCCCGTTCGGCGACCGGCACGCCGACGACCATGCCGATGCCGGGCGCGAAATTGCGCATGAAATCGGCGAGCGTGTCGCGCTCCAGCACGATGTTCGAATCCTTGACCATGATGAAATCATGGGCAGCCGCCGACAACGGCGCATCGAGCGTATTGAGCTTCGGGCTGACTGCGAAATCCGACTGCGAGCGCAGGATGCGCGTCGGAATCCGCGGATGGTTCGCCTTGAGTGCGAAGGCGGTTTCGAGCGCCGGGGAATCCGCCTCGGCGGCGCTGAACAGAACCTCGTAATCCGGATAGGCCTGATCGAAGGCGGACGCCTGGGCGACATCGAAGCCGGAATGTTCCAGCTTGATCG
The DNA here is from genome assembly GCA_021780015.1 of Pseudomonadota bacterium. Taxonomy (GTDB): domain Bacteria; phylum Pseudomonadota; class Alphaproteobacteria; order Rhizobiales; family Beijerinckiaceae; genus Methylovirgula. The sequence continues at coordinate 3,456 of JAJXZN010000080.1, read as the reverse complement.
GCATGACTGCCGTCACCGGCGGCTGTTCGGGATTTTTTGCCCGCCGCGCCTGCAGCAGCGGCTGCAGCAAAGCCACGATGCAGGTCGCGACGAACACGACGAGGGCAATGGCGAGCCAGACAGTGGCGAGATAGGGAATGAAACTCATAGCGCCCCTGAGCCTGCCGCGTCCGCAGGCCTTACCGAAATCCCACGGCCGGGCCGAAACGTCAATCGGCCGGCGCCGGCAATCCAGCATATCCCTCGGCGAAGCTCAAGGCCAAGTCGGGTCAAAGGCTTAGTTTTGGCCCTCCAGCCCTTCGAGCTCCGCGATTAAGCCTTCGACCATGCCAAGGCCGATCTGCCAGAAGGCCGGATCCTTCGCATCAAGGCCAAACGGGGCCAGCAGTTCCGAATAATGTTTGCTGCCGCCGGCCGCGAGCATGGCGAGGTAGCGTTCCGCAAACCCATCGGCGGCGCGCTGATAGACGCCATAGAGCGAATTCACCAGGCAATCGCCGAAGGCATAGGCATAGACATAGAAGGGCGAGTGGATGAAATGCGGGATATAGGCCCAGAAGGTCTCGAAGCCAGGGCCGAGCCGGATGGCCGGGCCGAGGCTTTCGCCCTGCACGCTCATCCAAAGCTCGCAGATTTTTTCGCGCGTCAGTTCGCCGTTGCGGCGCTCGAGATGCACCTTGCGCTCGAACGTATAGAAGGCGATCTGGCGCACCACCGTATTGAGCATGTCTTCGACCTTCGCCGCCAGCATGGCGCGGCGCTCGCTGACGGAGCCCGCCTTGGCGAGCAGCGCACGGAAGGTCAGCATTTCGCCGAAGACCGACGCGGTCTCGGCCAAGGTCAACGGCGTCGGCGCCATCAGAGCGCCATTCGGCGCGGCCAGAACCTGATGCACGCCATGGCCGAGCTCATGCGCAAGCGTCATCACGTCGCGCGGCTTGCCTTGGTAATTGAGCAGCACGTAAGGGTGCGCCGAGGGCACGGTCGGATGGGCGAAGGCACCCGGCGCCTTGCCGGGGCGCACCGGCGCGTCGATCCAATTGCGGGCGAAGAATTGTTCGGCGATGCCGGCCATACGCGGCGAAAAATCGGCATAGGCACCAAGCACCGTGTCACGGGCTTCATGCCATGCATAGGTTCGCTGCGGCAGGTTGGGTAGCGGCGCATTGCGGTCCCAGAAATCGAGCGCATCCTTGCCGAACCAGCGCGCTTTCAATTTGTAATAGCGGTGCGAGAGACGCGGATAAGCGGCCGCGACTGCGGCGGCCAGCGCATCGACGACCTCACGTTCGACGCGATTGGATAAATGCCGGGCGTCGGCAACGTCCTCGAATCCGCGCCAGCGGTCGGAGATCTCCTTGTCCTTGGCGAGCACATTGGTGATGAAGGCGAAGGTCCGCAGATTTTGCGACAAGGTCTCGGCGATGGCGCCCGCCGCTTCCTTGCGCACGGCCTCCTTCTCGTCGACCATCAGATTGAGAGCGGGCTCGAGCGTCAGCTCTTCGCCGCCGACCTTGAACCGAAGGCTGGCGATCGTCTCATCGAACAAGCGATTGAACGCGGCGCGGCTCGTGACCGATTTCTCGTGGAACAATCGCTCGATTTCGTCGGCGAGTTCGTGCGGCTTGTCTTTGCGGATGTCATCGAGCCAAGGACGGTAATGCGCAAGCGGCGGTCGCGCCGCCAATTGCGCGATTACGTCATCGTCGAGCCGATTGAGTTCGAGCTGGAAAAACAGCAAGTCCGTCCAGAGGGCGTTCAGCCTCTCCTGGGTGTCGCCATAGAATTTCACGCGCACCGGGTCGGTCGTGTCGCCGGAATAGACGAGGCTCGCGTAAGAGCCGATCTTGCCGGTGAGATCGTCGAGGGCTTCGTAGCGGCGCGCCGCCTCGTCGAGGTCGTGCGATTGCGGGTCGGCGAGGTCTTGTGCGGCCAGCGCCGCAAGGTTGCCGCGGTAATCCGCCGCGAAGGCCTTGGCCTCGCGCTCCGCACGGGCGAAATCTGCAACAAGCAGCGGCGAGTCGATCGCCGGATAGAGATCGGTGAGCGACCATTCCGGGAGCGGACCCAAGACCGTCTTTGCAGTCGGCGCAGCCGCGACATTCGAGAAGACCGCAGACGTTTCTTTTGAGGACATGGCTCGACCGGGTTTGAGACGCGCGCTTGGCGGCCTTCCTTACCCGCAGGCAAGCCGGATGGCAAAATCCGCGCGCTCTGGTTCGTGCCGCAAGGGCCCGGCGTTACGCCTGGCATGGGATATTTCTGCTCAACTTTTATTGAGGCACCCTGAGCGCCGGTCCGGGTAACGCAGCAACGCTTTACGGCGAAAACACAGGCGCACGGCCGATCTTCTGGCTGGCCGCGGCGGCGCCGATCGCACCGTTCCGCGTCTTCGAGACACGAAAAGGAATAAGACCATGAATGTCAAAGCCCCTCTCGCGGCCTGCGCACTCGTTTTTGCATTGGCCACGACCGGCGCCAGCGCCGCGACGCATCATCATCATCGCATGAGCGTCGAGATGATGCGCCACACGACCGCGACGCTGAACGACGGCACCAAACTCGACGTCGATGTCGTCAAGATGGACGGCCATATGATGATTGCCATTCCGGCCGACGAGCTGCCGGACTATTTGCACCAGCAGATTTTCCGCGTTCAACGCTAAAATTTTAACGTTTCCGCCGGGCCGAATCGCGGCCCGGCGTCTTTCAGGCGCAGAGCTCTCGCTAGAGCGGGATGCGAAAAAGTGTCAGCGGTTTTTCGCGAAAATCCCGCTCTAAACGATGAAAACCGATCACGTTTATGATTTCGGGTCGATTCGATCCGAAATCATCGTGATCTCGGCGCCTTTTTTATTGTCCGAAGCACCGCTCGCCTGTGCCGCAATAAGGCGCCGCATTAACATCGCATTTACCCTGATGGGCCAGCATAGGCGTGGATAGCCTGCGGGTGCGGCTGGCGGCCGCGCGGTTCCCGCCTGGGAACCAAGGCCTCGTGCTGGTTTATGGCGGCATGCCGCCGCCGATCAAAGAAAGTGCCCATGTCCTCACTCGTGCTGATTGTCGACGACGATCCGGTTCAACGCCGCGTTCTGGAAACGCTGGTTCGCCGGTTCGGCTATGACTGCGAATCGGTCGATAGCGGCGCCGCCGCGCTGCAGCGCCTCGAGGCCCGGGCAGCCGACGTCGATGTCGTGATCCTCGATCTGGTCATGCCCGATGTGGACGGTATGACGGTCCTCGAACGGATGCGGGATCAGAAGCGCGCTATTCCGATCATCGTGCAGACGGCGCATGGCTCGATCGAGGCGGTGATCTCGGCGATGCGCGCCGGCGCGATCGACTTCGTCGTGAAGCCGGTCGGTGCCGAACGGCTGCAGGTTTCGATCAAGAATGCGCTGCGCGTCGAAGCCCTCGAGGACGAAGTGCGCCGGCTCAACCGGCAATCGTCCGGCA
>JAJXZN010000051.1 GCA_021780015.1 Pseudomonadota bacterium | reverse complement strand
GCCGCTCGAGCCCGGCCATCGCCATCAGCAGCGTCGATTTGCCGGAGCCCGACGGGCCGATGATGCCCAGGGCCTCGCCGCGCGCAATGGCCAAAGAGAGGCTTTTCAGGATATGGACACGCGCCGCGCCGCGGCCGAGACTCAAGTCGACAGTGTCAAAGATGATCGCCGCATCGTCCATTATCGCGTCCAGATTACGCTTGGCTCTCCCGCTCGCACTTGCGCTTTTAATTCCGGCGGTTTTCGGGCTCGGCGCGACATCCGCCGACGGCGCCAGGCCGATCAAGATCGTTGCCTTGGGCGACAGTTTGACCGCCGGCTATCTCTTGCCGGCCGATGCCGCCTTTCCGGCGGCGCTCGAAACCGCGCTGCGCCGAGCCGGCTTTCGCGTCAGCATCGTCAATGCCGGCGTCTCGGGCGACACCGCCGAAGATGGCCTTGCCCGGCTCGATTGGTCGGTCCCGGATGATGCCGACGGCGTGATCCTCGAACTCGGCGCCAACGACATGCTGCGCGGCTTGGATCCGGCGCGCACGCGCCAGACGCTTGACGCTATCCTCGCGCGCCTCGCTGCTCGGCACATCAAAGTGATGATCGCCGGCATGCGCGCTTCGCCGAGCCTCGGCGCCGATTATGGCCGCGCCTTCGATGCCATCTATCCGGCGCTGGCGGCGAAATATCAAGCACCGCTCTATCCTTTCTTTCTGCAAGGCGTCGCCGGCAACAAAAGCCTCGAGCTGGCGGACGGCCTGCATCCGAACCGCGCCGGCGTCGCGACGATCGTCGCGCAGATTCTGCCGCTCGCTGAACGTTTCGTGCGTTCGGTTGCGTCGCGATAATTTTGGCCGCCGGTCTTTCTCTCAAGGCGAAATCAGTTCAGAATGAAGCGGTAAAATCGATTCGGTGTATTGACCTCTGGCGGCAATGGACCAAATGATTTTACGTGATGGCCGTGGCCGGTCTCGCTCGCCGCGAGAGGGCCGTGACTTGAGGAGGGACCCATGCCCCGTTTATTCACGGGCCTCGAGATTCCCTCTGATCTCGCCAGCGATCTCGGCATGCTGCGCGGCGGCATTTCCGGCGCCCGCTGGATCGACACCGACTTCTATCATCTGACTTTGCGCTTCATCGGCGACATCGATCATGCGACAGCGCGCGATGTTTGCGGCACGCTCGAGAAAATCCGCCGGCCGGCCTTTACGGTGACGCTCGAGGGTCTCGATTCCTTCGGCGGCGGCAAGCCGCGCGCCATTGTCGCCAAGGCGAAGCCCGCGGCGCCGCTCGTCGAATTGCAGGCCGAGCAGGAGCGGCTGATGCGGCGCATCGGCATTCCGCCCGAGCCACGCAAATTCACGCCGCATATCACGCTGGCGCGGCTGCGCGATGCGTCGAGCACGGCAGTCGCCGCTTATTTGACGACGCGCGGCTTCTTTTCCCGCCGTTTCGAGGCGACGCGATTTGTCCTGTTTTCTTCGCGGGCGGCGACCGGCGGCGGTCCTTATCTCGTCGAGGCAGCCTATCCGCTCGGCTAGGCTGGTGAAAGCCGGTTGGCGTCTTATCTAAGTGGCGGGAGCCGCGGCATGAATGCGGGACGCAAAACACCCTCCGAAATCGCCCGCCGGCTGGGAACGCGGGCCAAGCGCCCATCGACCGGCGCCTGGCGGCGCGAAACCTTTACGCTGCCGCGCGGCGAAGCCCGCGACAAAGCCCGCGAATGGTTCGCCGCCTATCCAAAAGCCGCCTATATGACCGAGATCGAATTCTGGCGCGAACTCGACGATGGCCAGATCGAATTCACCATCCGCCGCCTGCCGAGCGCCGACTAAAGCGACGTCATTGCGAGCCAAAGGCGAAGCAATCCAGAAACTTCAGATGGATTGCTTCGTCGCGACCGCTCCTCACAATGACGAGAATCCCTAGATCTCCGGAATGTCCGGCGTCTGCCAGGCGAGATGCTGGCCGGCATCGACGGCGATCATCTGGCCCGTCACATTGCGCGCCTCGACAAGATAGAGCACGGCGTCGGCGATCTCCGCCGGCGCGACGGCGCGTTGGAGCAGAACGCCCGCGACCTCCTTCTCGAACCCGGCATTGCCTTGCGGCGTATTGGGCAGCACCGGGCCGGGCCCGACCGCGTTGACGCGGATGCGGCGCGGCGCCAAAGCCTGCGCCAGCGTCTGCGTCGCCCACCAGAGCCCCGCTTTGGTGATGCTATAGGAGAAGAATTGCGGGGTCGGGCGCCAGACCCGCTGGTCGACGAGATTGACGATCCCGGCCTCCTGCCCCTCCGGCACCTGCTGCGCGAAGTGCTGCGCCAGCAGCATCGGCGCACGTAAGTTCACCGCCATGAGCTTGTCGAAGAGGGCGACATCGACCGCCTCGGCCGTGTCGCGTTCGAAGATCGAGGCATTGTTGACGAGCACCGACAAGGGGCCGAGCGCGGCATGAGCTGCGGCGATGATCCGCTCGGGCTCAGCGGGATCGGCGAGCTCGGCCGCGATCACCGCGGCTTTGCAGCCCAGCGTCCGCAAATGCGCCGCCGCGGCTTCTGCCTCCGGCCGCGTCGCCTCGCTGCTGTGGATGGCAAGATCATAGCCGGCGCCCGCCAACCGCTCGGCGATCGCGAGCCCAATTCGGCGGGCGGCGCCCGTTACCAGAGCGGCCTTGCGCGGCATGATTCTCTCCCATTCCGTCGGCGGCTCTCTTTAGGCAATTTTCGCCCGCTGGGAAAATAACGGGTGCGACACGCGCAAGAATTCCACTTGGGCAAGACCTTCCATGGAAGCATTTGTTAACCAAACTATATATGGAATTAAATTGAGTATTAAATATTGAATTTAGCCAAACTTATTGCATCAGAGCAAAGTATTTCATGGTTTATATCTATAGTTAACAATCTATAACTAAAACATTTTTGTATTTTACGAATCCTTTATTTAAGTCTTAGGTAACCAGCCCAGCCTAATCCTCGCCTCGAGAGTTTTGTCTACGAGGTGAGGAATGAAACGCGTCCTTCTGGCAGCCGTCTTTGCGGCGGCGGGTTTTCCGGTTTTGGCGGCCGACCTGCCGCCCTATTCGCCGGCGCCTTATTATCAGCCGGCGCCGATCTTCACGTGGACCGGCGCCTATGTGGGCGCCAACGCCGGCTTCGGCTTCGGCCGCTTCACCAATGGCGGGGACGCGTTTTTCGGCAATACGGACGGCGGCCTCTTCGGCATCCAGGCAGGCTATAATTATCAGTCCGGCCCGCTTGTCGCCGGCATCGAAGGCGACATCGATTTCGGCGGTGTCAGCGGCTCGAACAGCCCGTGGGGCAGCATCCACGGCAATGGCAACATCAATGCCGAGGGCTCGATCCGCGCCCGTTTCGGCTATGCCTTCAACCATGCGCTGGTCTATATCACCGGCGGCTATACCGGGGCGAACCTCAAGGGCTCGGTCACCGACTTCGCGATCTCGCCGAGCATCTATGCCAACGAATCGACCTTCTTGAACGGCTGGGTGATCGGCACCGGCATCGAATATGCCGTGACCCGCAACATTTCCGTCAAGGCCGAATATCTCTACAGCAATTACGGCGGCGGCAATCTGTTCAACGGCACGCCCATTTACATGCACCCCGGCCTCAGCCTTTCGACGCTGCGGGCCGGCGTCAACTATCACTTCTGATTGCTGGCGCAGGGACCGGCGCGTACCGAGCGGCACGCGCCCTCCCGATTCGCCGCCTTCGGCTAAACGAGGTGCAGATCGACGGCTTTCGGGCCTTTGCCCTTCTTGTCCGGCTCGGTCTCGAAGCTGACCCGCTGGCCTTCATTCAGGCTCGACAGACCGGCACGCTCCACCGCCGTGATGTGGAGGAAAATATCGGGGCCGCCGCTATCCGGGGTGATAAAGCCAAAGCCTTTGTTGGCATTGAAAAATTTGACGGTTCCCTGCTGCGGCATATGTCTCTCCCTGACTTTCCGACGCCGGCATTATTCGGCCGGCGCTTATTCTCAGGGCACCGCAAAAGCCTTGTTTACGTGCAGCCCGCAAGCCCGCCTTTCGGTCAGTGCCTGACGAGCCATGCGACTTCCGCGTCACCCTGGCCCATGATCGCCATGGTTTTGGCAAGATACGGCAAAATCTGTTGCGCTTCTACGGCAAGTGTGTGGGGCGGATTGAGAATTATCAGGCCGCTCGCCGCCAGCGGCGCATCCGGTTGCACTGCAGCGACGGCGAGACGAAGATCGAGCGCATTCTTGACCCCGAGGTCGGGCAGCGCCCTGACCAGCCCGGCGCGAAACCCCGCGACCGCGGCGGCGTCCTTGACCGGAAACCAAATCAGGTACGTTCCGGTCGGCCATTTTGGCACCGCGAGGGTGAGGGCGGCTTTGAGATCGTCGAATTCCGTCTTCGATTCGAACGGCGGATCGATGACGACGAGGCCGCGCCGCTCGCGCGGCGGGATAAAGGCGTTGAGCGCCCGGTAGCCGTCGATTTCGACAAGCTTCACCCGCCGGTCGCGGGCAAATTCACGGTGGCCCCGCAGCGCCGCGATAACCTGCGGATGCGCGTCGCAGAAGACCATCCGGTCCTGCGGCCGCGTGAGCTTCAGGGCGAGCGCCGGCGAGCCCGCATAAAGCGGCGGCGTGCCGCGGCAGAGCGGCGCGACCGCGGCGAGATAGGGCGCGAGCAGGGCCGCGATCTGCGGCGGCGGCGCGGCCTCGAGAAGCCGGCCGATGCCGCCCCGCCATTCGGCGGTTTTTTCCGCCCGCGCGTCGGAGAGATCGTAGAAACCTTCCCCGGCGTGCGTATCGATGACGCGGAACGCCGCGTCTTTCTGGCCGAGGTAGACGAGGATGCGCGCCAGGATCGCGTGTTTGAAGACGTCGGCGAAATTGCCGGCGTGAAAAGCGTGGCGGTAGTTCATCGGCTCACCGCATCGGGGCGACGGCGATGTCCTGCATGTGGCACGTGTGGCGCGCAACATCCGGGCAAGGCACGAAGGTCCGCACGTCCTTCGACAGGCAGATGCGGACTTCCGACAATTCGCCGTTGACGCATTCGACCGCCATCATGCCCGGCCGCAACCGCGGATTGGCGGCGATGAAGGCGCGCTCGATATCGAGCGCCGTCGTGTCCTGCTCGCTCTGCGCGTTCTGGAACATCGACGGGATGGCGACGAGATCATGCGCACGGCGCACGTCGGCGAAATAGGCGGCAGGGCTCTTGCCGGAACAGGTGCCGTGCTTGCGCCATTCGTAGCGGGCCAGCCCGATATCTGGGTAGAGACCGCGTGTCGATTCGAGCACGAGCCAGGACGGCGACGTGACGCCGCCACAGTCGGACGGATAGCCTTGCGCGTCCTGCGGCCACAGGCCATGCACCACAAAGCCGAGATTGGCGCCGCTATGGCATTGGTCGGGGGCTTTCTCGGCGCCGCCGAGGTCGCAGAAGCCGGGCGACCAGGAGAGCGAGAAGACATAAAAGTCGAAATCACCCGGACTGCCGACATCGCCTGAAGGTATGGAACCGCCCGCGCCTGGGGACCAATCGCCGCTGCTGCCTCGATTGACCGGCCCCGGATTATTGCCCGCCGCTGGCG
>JAJXZN010000021.1 GCA_021780015.1 Pseudomonadota bacterium | reverse complement strand
CATGTTCTTGCGGGTCTGCTCCTCCAGCGAGCCGAACATCTGCCGGGTCGGCGCCGTGAGCGGCGAAACCCCAAGCGCCGCCTCAAACTGCTCGCGGAATTTGTGCTGATCGCTCGTCAGCTTGTCGATGGTAAATTCGAGATAGCTCGGCACCAGCATCTGGATGCTGTCGCCATAAAAGCGGATGAGCTGGCGCAGGAACGCGATCGGCAGCAGGCTCTGCCCGTTCTTGCCCTCCTGCTCGAATATGATTTGGGTCAACACCGAGCGGGTGATTTCTTCGCCTGTCTTGGCATCATAGACGACGAAGTCCTCGCCCTTCTTCACCATTTCGGCGAGATCTTCGAGCGTCACATAAGCGCTGGTGCCGGTGTTATAGAGGCGACGATTGGCATATTTCTTAATTGTGGTGGGCTGCTTGTCGTTAGCCATGTCGGATAACCACCCCTAGAAAGAGATCAGCATCAAACAAATGTCCGCAAACCGCTGCGCGGACTGCAACATAAGCGTTTTATTGCCGTGCGAAAACCCAAATCGCATCGTCCGAAAGGACGATTGGGGATTTTCTTGACGCCGCCAACCCGGAAATGCTGAGAATGGTTTATGCGGCCGGCGCGTCAGCCGGGCGAAGCTTTGCCCAGGGAGAGTGAGTCATGTCGCGCGAGGTCGTCATCGTAGCTGCGGCGCGGACCGCGGTCGGCGCTTTCAACGGCGCTTTTGCCACGATTCCGGCGCATGAGCTGGGTGCTGCCGCCGTCACCGCTGCGTTGCAGCGCGCCAAAGTCGAGCCAGCCGAAGTCGATGAAGTCATCCTCGGCCAGGTCCTCGGCGCAGGCGAGGGGCAAAACCCGGCGCGCCAAGCGGCGATGAAGGCCGGGGTGCCGAAGGAGAAGACGGCTTTTGGCCTCAATCAGGTGTGCGGTTCCGGGCTGCGTGCCGTCGCGCTCGGCATGCAGCAGATCGCCAGTGACGATGCCAAGATCGTCGTTGCCGGCGGCCAGGAGAGCATGTCGCTGTCGCCGCATGTCGCGCATCTGCGCGCCGGGACCAAGATGGGCGATGTGAAATTCATCGATTCGATGATCAAGGACGGTCTGACCGACGTCTTCAATAATTATCACATGGGCATCACCGCGGAGAACGTCGCCGCCAAATGGCAGATCAGCCGCGAGGAGCAGGATAAATTCGCGCTCGGCTCGCAGAACAAAGCCGAGGCGGCGCAGAAGGCGGGCAAGTTCACTGACGAGATTGCACCCTTCACCGTCTCGACCCGCAAGGGCGATGTCGTCGTCGACAGCGACGAATATATCCGCGCCGGAACGACGCTTGAGGGTCTCACAAAATTGAAGCCGGCCTTCTCGAAGGACGGCACGGTGACGGCCGGCAATGCTTCGGGCCTCAACGATGGCGCCGCGGCGCTCGTTCTGATGAGCGCCGAGGAAGCGCGTGCGCGGGGGCTGACGCCGCTGGCGCGCATCGCCGCCTGGGCAACCGCCGGTGTCGATCCCGCGGTGATGGGTTCGGGCCCCATTCCGGCGACGCGCAAAGCGCTCGATAAGGCCGGCTGGAAGGTCAAAGATCTCGATCTCGTCGAGGCGAACGAGGCGTTCGCGGCGCAGGCCCTCGCCGTCAACAAGGATCTCGGCTGGGATCCCGCCATCGTCAACGTGAACGGCGGCGCGATTGCCATCGGCCATCCGATCGGCGCCTCCGGCGCCCGTATCCTGACCACGCTGCTTTACGAATTGCAGCGCCGCGGCGCCCATAAGGGATTGGCGACCCTGTGCATCGGTGGTGGCATGGGCATTGCTCTCGCGGTGGAGCGCTAAGGCATCGGGCGAAAATTGCCCCGAAGCCTTTGCGTTCGATCAATGTTGTATCCCGCCTAAAGGAGAATGTTCGCGCGTGCTGCAGGGGGCTAAACATTTCTCTCAAAATCCGCTGATAAGCAAAGCGCCGAAGCTGGCGTCGATCTAGGGAAGGAAGCAGATGGCACGCGTGGCGGTGGTGAGCGGCGGCACGCGCGGAATAGGCGCGGCCGTCAGCAAAGCTTTGGCGAAGTCGGGTTATCGCGTTGCGGCGGTCTACGCCGGCAACGATGAGGCGGCGGCCAAATTCAAGAGCGAAACGAGCATTCCCGTTTACAAATGGGATGTGTCGGACTGCGAAGCTTGCGCGAGCGGCCTCAGTAAGGTCACGGCCGATCTCGGGCCGGTCGAGGTTCTCATCAACAATGCCGGCATCACCCGCGACGCGATGCTTCATAAGATGAAGCCCGAGCAATGGTACGGCGTCATCAATACCAATCTCAATTCGCTGTTCAATATGACCCGGCCGGTGATCGAGGGCATGCGCGAGCGCGGCTTCGGCCGTATCGTCAACATCTCGTCGATCAATGGATTAAAGGGCCAGATGGGGCAGACGAATTATGCCGCCTCGAAGGCCGGCGACATCGGCTTCACCAAGTCGCTGGCGCAGGAGAATGCCAAGAAGGGCATTACCGTCAACGTCATCGCCCCGGGCTATATCGCAACCGAAATGGTACAGGCGATTCCGAAGGACGTCCTGGAGAAGACCATCCTGCCGCAAATTCCCGTCGGCCGCCTCGGCAAGGTCGAAGAGATCGCGCGCTGCGTCCTTTTTCTCGTCTCGGACGACGCCGGTTTCATCACCGGCGCGACGCTTTCGGTCAACGGCGGCCAGTTCATGGCCTGACCGTTCCATGAACGGCGAAGCGGCGGACTTATTCTTCCGCCGACTTCTGCTTCAGCACCTGCCGGCCACCATACATGCCGGTCTTGAGATCGATGTGATGCGGCCGGCGCAATTCACCGGAATCCTTATCCTCGACATAGGTCGGCGCCTTCAGCGCGTCGGCAGAACGGCGGAAGCCGCGCTTCATCGGGGAGGTTTTCCGCTTCGGGACAGCCATCGTCAGCTCCAGAAATAATAAGGCCGGCAAGCTGCCGGCGAATGGGTTGAGGGGCTGATACACGCAATCGGGCGTTCTGGCTATCCAAAAATCGCCGTATCTCCGCGCCCGATCCGCCGGGAGAGATAAAATACCATAAAATCAATATTTTGCTCCTTTCGCCGGACATTCATTTCACGCAAGTAAGATTGGTCTCGCCGGCATGGATGCGGTCCTCGACGATGCGGGCGTGGATGAGGACATGGCGGTTCGGCCTGAGCACGTTGCGGCGGTGCGGGTCGGGCAGGACGGCCGCCATCAGCGCCGCCTGGCGTAGCGTGAGGTCGGCCGCAGGCTCGTGGAAGTAGAAGCGGGCCGCCGCCTCGGCGCCGAAAATGCCATCGCCCCATTCGGCAATATTCAAATAGATCTGCAGAATGCGCCGCTTCGGCCAGACGAAATCGAGGACCAGGGCGAGCGGAATTTCCAGCGCCTTGCGGATGTAGGAATGGCCCGGCCAGAGGAAGACGTTCTTGGCCACCTGCATGGTGATGGTCGAGGCGCCGCGCGAGGGGCCGCCGATGCCGCTTTCGTCGATCACCTCGCGCATGGCGCCCCAATCGACGCCGTGGTGACGGCAGAAATGCGCGTCTTCCGAAGTGACCACGGCGGCGCGCAGGGCCTCGGACATGCGGCCAAGCGGAACGGAGTCCTGATCGATCTTCTCATGCAGCAGCATCCGCCCGAGCATCAGGGTCGAGATCGGATTGATGAAGCGGAAGGTGACGATGAGGCCCGCAAGCAGCAAGACAAGCAGCAGGATGAGCCGCAGGCTCCACTGCAGGGCGGTGCGAAGCGTCTGTAAAAGCCGAGCGTTTCGGGCCATCCGCGAGCCTTGACCGATCTTCCGCGATGGGGCAAGCGGAACGCCGAAATCGGTTTAAGGCAGGGGATTATGGCGGAAACGGCGGCACAGGAGTTTCAGGCGCGGCTCGGGCAGGTGGCCGAGGCCACCGAGCACATGCTGGACCGCTTGCTGTCGGACAAAGCGCTGCCCGGCGAAACCGTCCGTCCGGCGCATTTTCTTGGCGCCGTCCGCTATGCGAGCCTTGGCGGCGGCAAACGGCTGCGGCCGTTTCTGCTCGTCGAAAGCGCACGGCTTTTCGGCATCGAGACCGAGGGGGTCTTGCGGGCCGGCGCGGCGCTCGAGATGATCCATTGTTATTCGCTGGTGCATGACGATCTGCCGGCGCTCGACAATGACGATCTGCGCCGCGGCCGCCCGACGACGCACAAGGCTTATGACGAGGCGACCGCTATTCTCGTCGGCGACGCGCTGCTCACTTACGCCTTCGACGTGACGGCCGATCCTGCGACCGATCCGGACCCGGCGATCCGCGCCGCACTGGTCTTGGCGCTGGCCCGTGCCGCCGGCATCGGCAATATGGTCGGCGGCCAAGTCATGGACCTCGAAGCGGAAGTCTCGCAAAAGCCGCATACTGCGGAACATGTGATTCAGCTGCAATCGATGAAGACCGGCGCGCTGCTGCATTATGCGGTCGAGGCGGGTGCGATCTTTGCCCGTGCCGACGACAAAGCACGCGCGGCCTTGTCGCGCTATGGCAGGGCGCTCGGCGCCGCCTTTCAGGTGGCCGACGATATTCTCGATGTCGAGGCCGACGAGGCGGCGCTCGGCAAGCGCGCCGGCAAGGATGCGGACCGCAACAAGGCGACGCTTGTCGCCGCCTTGGGGCTCGATGCGGCACGCAAGCGCCGCGATGCCTTGGCGCAGGAGGCGATCAGCGCGCTCGACCCGTTCCCGCAGCACCGGGCGGCTATCCTGAAGGAAGCGGCACGCTTCGCCGTGGCGCGCAAAAATTGAGCGAGGCGCCGGTGTCCCCGCGGCGTCGTCGTCGCCGCCTGATCTGGCCTTTTCGCGTCGTCCAGGCACGGCCGCGCCTGTTCATCTGCCTGCTGCTTGGCGTGGTCGTGGGCCTTGCGCTGCCAAACGATATTCGCACCATCACCCGGGTTCTGCTCGGCTGGAACGCCGGGGTTTTTATTTATTTCATCGCCGTCGGCATGATGGTTGCCTCCGCCAACGAGCATTCGATCGCGCGCCGCGCGGCGGCACAGGACGACGGCCGTTTCAGTATTCTGTTCTTGACGATCTTTGCTGCAACGGCGGCCTTCGGCGCGATCTTCTATCAATTGCTGCTGGTCAAGGATGTACACGGCCTGCAGCGCGCCTTTCATCTCATTCTCGCTGCGGCGACGGTGCTAAGCGCCTGGACTTTCATCCATGTGATGTTCGCGCTGCACTATGCCAATGAATGTTTTGCGGAGCGCGAGACGAAAACCTCGCCGGCGGCAAAAGCGCGTGGCGGGCTTCGCTTCCCCGGTGATCAGCAGCCCGACTATCTTGATTTCTTCTATTTTTCCTTCGTGATCGGCGTTGCCTGCGCGACTGCCGACGTGAACATCACGTCGCGGATTATGCGCCGCACGGCGACGATCCACAGCATCGTCGCCTTCTTCTTCAACAGCGCCGTGCTGGCACTGACGATCAATATCGCAGCGGGGCTGGTTTAAGAGCCGGTCTTCAAGCGTCGAACGTTGAAATTGAATCGCGCGGCGCTTTCACGTCGTTCTCATCGCATCGGACTTGTCCGAAACCGCTTCGCACTTTTCGGTCCGATGCTTTATC
>JAJXZN010000183.1 GCA_021780015.1 Pseudomonadota bacterium | reverse complement strand
CAAGCAAGAAGCCGGATTCCTATCCGAGCGGCCATGCGATGAGCGGTTATCTCGAAGCGCTTACTCTCGCCTCGATCCTGCCCGAAAAAAAGGACGCGATCTTCGCCCGCGCCGACGATTATGCGCAGAACCGGCTTGTCTGCGGCGTGCATTACCCGAGCGATGTCGCAGCGGCGCGGCTGCTCGCCTATGCGCTTTTCGCGCTTCTCGCAGACGACCCGCGCTTTGCGGCCGCGCGCGCCGCGGCGCAGCGCGAATTGCGCACCCGGCTCGCCCGCCAGGCGCCCCGATGAGCGTGCCTGAGCAAGAGAGCGATCCGCGGCTGCGCCGCACGCTGCAGCTTGTCATTGCGCTGAACCTCGGCTTTTTTGCCGTCGAATTCGCCGTCGCGACGGCGATCGGCGCCGTCTCGCTCTTTGCCGACAGTGTCGATTTCCTCGAGGACACGGCGATGAGCCTGCTGGTGCTTGCCGCCATGCGCCTATCGCCGCTGATGCGGGCGCGGATCGGTTTTGGATTGGCCGGCGTGCTGCTGGCACCGGTCATCGCCTTCCTGGCAACGCTTGCGCATAAATTCACCGCCGCCGTGCCGCATGCACCGGAGCCACTGCCTTTTGCCCTCACGGGCCTTGCCGCGCTCGCGGTCAACGCCACCTGCGCGCTTCTGCTCGCCCGGGTGCGCCATGCCGGCGGCAGCCTGACGCGGGCGGCGTTTCTCTCGGCCCGCAACGACATGATCGCCAATCTCGCCATTATGGCAGCGGCCGGGCTAACGGCGCTCTGGCCGAGCATCTGGCCGGATATTGTCGTCGGCCTCGGCATCGCCGGGCTGAATGCCGACGCGGCCAAGGAAATCTGGGCCGCCGCCCGCCGCGAACATGGCGCCGCATTGGCGGCCCGCGACGGTGGCGGCGAAGCCCCCTAGAGCGGGATGCGAAAAGTGTCAGCGGTTTTTCGCAAAAGATCCTGCTCTAAACGATGAGAATCGATCGCGTTTTATGATTTCGGGCCGATTCGATCCGAAATCATCGTGATCTAGGCTCTTCCTTTATTTTCGCCGCGCGCCGGCTTATAGACCGGCCCGAAACGGCCGTCGGGAGCGGCCGCTCCGAAACAGCAACGTGAGCCAGGATTTGAGGGCTGCATGGCAGGGCATAGTCAGTTCAAGAACATCATGCACAAGAAGGGCAAGCAGGATGCGATCCGCTCCAAGCTCTTCTCCAAGCTGGCGCGCGAAATCACCGTTGCCGCCAAGCTCGGCCTGCCCGACCCGGCCATGAATGCAAGGCTTCGCGCCGCGGTGCTCGCCGCCCGCGCGGAAAACATGCCGAAGGACAATATCGAGCGGGCGATCAAGAAGGCCTCGGCCGCGGATTCCGAAAATTATGACGAGGTCCGCTACGAAGGCTATGCGCCGGGCGGCGTCGCCGTTATCGTCGAGGCGCTGACGGACAATCGCAATCGCACCGCCGGGGAAGTGCGCTCCTATTTCGCCAAGGCCGGCGGCACGCTGGCGGAGACCGGCGCCGTCTCCTTCATGTTCGATCATATCGGGGCGATCGAATTTCCAAGAAAAGCGGCGTCCGAGGATGAAATGCTTGAGGCCGCGATCGACGCCGGCGCCGAGGATGTCGTCACGACCGAGGAAAGCCATCAGATCACGACGACGCTGGAGATGATGCGCGACGTGGCGCAGAAGCTCGAGGCGAAATTCGGCGAGCCGAGCAAAGTCGGATTTATTTGGAAGCCGCAGACGAGCATTGCCGTCGATGACGAAGCGGGCGAGAAGATCCTGCGCCTCGTCGATGCGCTCGAAGACAATGATGACGTGCAGAACGTCTATGCCAATTTCGAGATTTCCGACGCGCTGATGGCGAAGCTCAGCGGTTAGCTTTCTTAAGGGACGTCAGCGCCGTCTCAAGCGCGGCAAAATCGACGGGCTTCGTCAAGAATGCGTCGATGCCGGCGGCGAGCGCCTGCGCCTTGGTCGCCGCGAAAGCATCGGCGGTGACGGCGAGGATGAGGCAGCGCGGCGCGCCGGCCGCCGTTTCGAGCCGCCGGATCTCGCGCGCCAAAGCCAAGCCGTCGAGGCGCGGCATTCTCAGATCGACGATCATCGCGTCGAACGGCGCTTCGGCAAGGGCCGCCCGCGCGGCGCTGAGCGCCGCAATGCCATCGCCGGCGCGGCTGAGCCTGGCGCCGCATCGCTCGAGATGTTTCTGCAGAACGAGCGCGTTGATGTCGTTATCCTCGGCAAGCAGGATTTTGCGGCCGGACAGATCGAGCGGCGCTAGAGCGACAGCCGGTTGCGGGATGGCTTGCGCGGCGCCAAGGCGCGCCAGCAGCGAACGCAGCCGCAAGGGCTTCACGAGCCAGCCGTCGAAGGTGCGCAAGGCTTGCGACGCAAACGCGCGCCGTTCTGCGGCGGTGAAAAGCACCAGCTTTTGCGCAACGCCCGCGGCCTCGGCCGCCGCGCTAAGTTCCAAGGTCGCGGCCTCGCCGAGCGCGCAATCGACGATCACGGTCTGCGGCCGATCGGGCCTTGCCGCAGCATTGGCGAGGGCGGCAAGGCCGGATTTCAGCGTTGGCGCCCGAGCGGCTTCGGCACCGAGTTCCGTCAGTTTTTCGACGAGATAGGGCGCTTCGAATGGCGAAGGTGAGACGATGAGAAAGCGCCGGTCGAGGCGCTCGGGCGCGGGCTCGTGGCTTGCGGCGCCAACCAGCGGGAACGTCAGCACAAAGGTTGCGCCACGCGACGAGGTGGATTCGAGGTGAAGCCGTCCGCCCATCCGCTCCGCAAGCTGGCGCGAGATCGCGAGCCCGAGGCCGGTGCCGCTTCCCTCGCGCGGCGCCGCCTGGGCGAATTCCTCGAAAATGACGTTGGGATTCTGGCCAGCGACGCCCGGTCCCGTGTCGATGACCGCGAATTTGATCGCCTCCGCCGCGCGGCTCACCCGCAGGCCGACGCCGCCCTGGGTCGTGAATTTGACGGCGTTGCCGGCGAGATTGAGCAGCACTTGCCGCAGCCGCGCCGCATCGCCGACGACACAGGCCGGAAGATCGGCGGCGATATGGCTCGCAATATCGAGACCCTTGGCGTGCGCGCGCGGCGCCAAAATCTCGATTGTGCCCTCGACAAGCAAGCTGAGGTCGAAGGGCGCTTCGGTCAGCGTGACCTTGCCGGCTTCGATCTTCGAGAGGTCGAGGATTTCATCGACCAGGGCCGCAAGGCTTCGCCCCGACGCGCGAATGGCCTCGACATAGGCGCGTTGTTCCGGCTCAAGCGCCGTCGCGGCCAAGAGATCGGCGAGGCCGAGAATGCCATTGAGGGGGGTGCGGATCTCATGGCTCATCGTGGCTAGAAGCCGCGATTTCGCTTCGCTCGCCGCCTCGGCGCGGTCGCGCGCGATCTCGGCCTCCTGGCGCGTGAAAGCCTCATCGGCCGCGTCCTTGCCGGCCAAGTGCGGCGCCCGCTCGGGCGCGGACGATAGAAGGGCTTCGCGCATACACTGTTTCTACGCGCGAAGCCTTGCGATTGTGTTGTCCGAGAGTGCAGAAGTTTAGAGTCGCGGCGCAGAGAGGTCCGCGCCGCCCCTGGCTATTGGATCAGGCGGTCGAGTTGGATCCCCGCCGTCGAATGCAATTCCTTGCTCTCGACGGTGCCATTGCCGTCCTTGTCGGCGGCTTTGAACAGCGAGGCGGCCAAGCCGACATATTCATCTTTCGTCAAGGTTTTGTCCTTGTCGGGGTCGGCCGCGACAAAGTTCTTCTTGCTGACGTGATGCGCTGCTTCCTTCATATCGAGCGTGCCGTCTTTGTCCTTGTCGAGCTTGTCGAATTCGGCCGCGGCGGCAGTCTTGGCTTCGTTGAGGTCGATTGACCCGTCTTTGTCCGTGTCGGCGGCGGTCAGCGCCATCGCGGCCGAAGCCTGGGACAAAGCGGGGAGCGCCAGCGGCGCGGCAGACAGGCCAACAACACCAAACAACATCATAATGGAACGGGGGAGGCTGGACATGCGTCTCTCCATAAAATGGTGCAACGCAGAATAATACGGCCGACACATGCCGTAAACGCCAAGGTTCAACGCTCGCTGTTTGGCGAACGTTCCGGACTTTTCGGAAGAACGGGAGAGAATTCGTTCTTCGGCGCCGCCGGCATCACTGGGCTGCGCCGGCGCGATGTTTAGGCCGCGCGCAAGGCCTGCCCGTTGCTGATTCGATAAGACAGGGCCTCGGCGAGATGCGGACGCCCGACGGTCGAAGCGCCGTCGAGATCGGCGATGGTGCGGGCGAGCTTCAACGTGCGATGGAAGCCGCGTGCGGACAGATTGAGCCGTTCCGAGGCCTCGCGCAGCAAGGCCATGCCGGCCACATCCGGCCGCGCCGCCTCTTCGATGACGGAACCCGGCGCCGCCGCATTGGCGGAAACATGCGGCAGGCCCAGCGCGGCATAGCGCGCAATTTGAATGTGCCGCGCCGCCGCGACGCGCGCGGCGACCTCGGCGGAGCCTTCGGCAGGCGGCGGCAACAGCAGATCGGCGGCATTGACCGCGGGCACCTCGATCATGAGATCGATCCGATCGAGCAGCGGGCCGGAGAGGCGCGCCTGATATTGCCCGACGCACCGCGCCGCAGGCTGTCGGCTGCAACTGAAGCCCGGATCGAGCGCATGGCCGCAACGGCAAGGGTTCATCGCCGCGACGAGCTGAAACCGCGACGGGTAGACGATCCGATGATTGGCACGGGCGATGGCAACTTCGCCGGTTTCGAGCGGTTGGCGCAGCGAGTCGAGAACCTGCGGCTGGAATTCCGGTATTAGGTAGCATCCGCCACAAGACAAAATCGCTTGCCCAGCCCATTTCTCCGGCATGGAAAACGATTACGTCTTAAACGGTTTAATCCGTAAGCGGTCTGAGATAGCGGGCAAGATAGAGCACGCCCAGATCGCCCTCCGCCAGCTTGTGGCCGATCTCGATTCAATCGACGCGGCTATCAAGCTATTCGATCCCGAAGCCGACATACCGGCCATCAAGCCCCGGCAATATCCGCCGCGCCACGCCGCCTTCCGGGGCGAGATGATGCGCCATGTCATGGGCTGTTTGAGGCTGGCAGACGGCAAGCCGGTCACGACGCGGGACATCGCCCTGGTTGTCATGAAGGCCCGTGGCCTCAACCCCGAGGATCAGGCCCTATTGGTGACGATCCGCAAGCGTGTCGGGGCGTGCATGTGGAAACTGAAACAGCAAGGGGCGGTGCGGGAGATCGCAGGCGTCGGCGATTTGAAGGAGTGGGTGCTAACCTAACGACCCGGACCACATCTTGTGGATTCTGTGCATTGACGGCACAAATTCTATTGACCCAGGCAATAGTTGGCTAAACTGGCAAAGCGAATCGCCCCACCTTTTGGGCGGGGCGATTGCCGTGACCGTTCGCGCGGTCGCGATGAGTGGGCGCCTGAGGCGAAACTAGTAGACGCGCCGGCTTTGGGTGCCGGTTCCCTCCAGGATTGCGGGTGCAAGTCCCGCCGCGCGTACCATTCAAGCTCCCCTCGCGGGGAGCTTTTTTATTACCGAATCACCTTGCCATGAGTCGAATCGCCAGACAAGAATAATAACGCCATTATAACCCGATTATTATTAGCGTAGGCGTTCCAT
>JAJXZN010000092.1 GCA_021780015.1 Pseudomonadota bacterium | reverse complement strand
GAGCCGAGGAACAGGAAGATGACGACGACGACGATCAGCACCGCCTCGATCAGCGTATGTTCGACCTCGTCGATCGACGACTGAATGAATTTCGTCGAATCGTAGGCGACCTTCATCTGCAGCGACGGCGGCAGATTGCGTTCGATGGCCGGGAACAGCGCTCGCACGCCCTTGACGATCGACAGCGGATTGCCTTCCGGCGTCGCCTGCACGCCGATGAAGATCGCATGTTCGCCGTTGAAGGCGACGCTCGAATCCTGGCTTTGCGCGCCGAGATCGACCTTGGCGATGTCCTCGATGCGGACGAGGCCGCCGTCCTTCGCCTTGACGATCATCCGCTTGAACTGATCGATATCGGTCAGATCGGCATTCGTCGTGACGTTCGAGACGGTGTAATAACCCTTGGCCTGGCCGGCCGCGGCCTGAAAATTATTCGCCTGGATCGCGGCGATGACGTCGGCGGCGGAGACGCCGCGCCCGGCCATGCGGACGGGATCGAGCCACAGCCGCATCGCAAAGGTCTGGCCGCCGAGAATATCGGCCGAGGCGACGCCGTCGACGGTCGACATCAGCGGCTGGACGACACGGGTGAGATAATCCGAGATCGCCGAGCCGGAAAGCTCGTTGCTCGAAAAGCCGATGTACATGACCGCGGTCGTCTGGCCGGTCGATTTGACGATGATCGGATCGTTGGCGGCCTTCGGAATTTCGTACTTGACCTGATTGACCTTGGCCATGACGTCGGTCAACGCCTGGTTCGGATCGGCGTTGAGCTTCATATAGACGGAGATCGTGCTCGTCCCCTGCACCGATTGCGAGGTCATGTAATCGATGCCCTCGGCCGAGGCGACCGCCTGCTCGATCGGCGTCGTGATGAAGCCCTGCATCAATTCGGGCGAGGCGCCCGGATAGGTCGTCGTCACGGTGATCACCGTGTTCGACAATTTCGGATATTGGCGCACCGGAAGGTGCAGCGCGGCATTGAGGCCGATCAGCAGGATGAGCAGACTGACGACGAGCGACAGGATCGGCCGCTTGATGAAAATGTCGGTGAAGGCCATCGCAGAATCCGCCGCTCAATAGGGGCTGGTTGCGGCCGGAATGGCCGGCGGCGGATCGTGCGAAACCGCGACCTCCATGCCCGATTGCAACTTGATTTGGCCGACGGCGACGACCTGGTCGCCCGGCTTGATGTCTTTGCCTTCGATGACGACGCGGCCGTCGATGCGCTGACCCGTCCGCACGAAGGTGCGCACCGCCGTCGTCGTCTCCTTGCCGTCGCTGCCCGTCGTTTTCTTGATGAGGAAGACGGAATCGCCGTAGAGCGAATAATCCGCGGCCGTCTCCGGCACGGTCATGACCGGCGGTTTCGGCGGCAGCAGGACGGTCGCGGTCGCGAACATGCCCGGCTTCAAAGCATGATCGGCATTGTCGAAGGTCGCCTGCACGGAGACGTTGCGGGTGTCGGTGGCGATCTGCGGCTCGATCGTGGTGATCTTGCCGGTGAAGACGCGGCCCGGATAGGGATCGACGCTGATGTTGACGGTTTCGCCGAGCTTGACTTGCGAACTGTCCTTCTCCGTCAAGGTGAAATTCACCCAGACGACCGAGAGATCGGTGAGCGTGACGATCTGATTGCCGGCGTTGAGAAACTGGCCGACCTCGATATGGCGCAAGCCAAGCTCGCCGTCGAAAGGCGCGCGGATCAGCTTTTGCGAGATGATCGCTTGGGTCTTGGCGATATTGGCCATCGCCTGGTCATAGGTTGCCTGCGTATCGTCGACCGTCGCCTGCGGGCCGAACTGGCGCAGTGCCAGCGCCTTGGCGCGATCGAGCGACAGTTTCGCGCCGCGCGCCTGCGCCTCGAAGCTCGCGAGGTCGCCCTGCTCGGGGGCGTCGAACAATTGCACCAGCGGCTGGCCCTTGACGACATGCGCGCCCGGCTCGAACATGATCTTCACCACGCGGCCGGAGACATCGGTCGTGACATTCACCTGATGGACTGCGACGACATCGCCGATCCCGGTCAAGAGATTGGGCAGAACCTCGGTTTTGACCGGCGCGACGCTGACCACCGCGGGCGGCATTTTCATATGCGCGAAGAATTGCGCGATCATATGGTTGCGGAACTCGTTGAAGCCCCAGAACGCACCGACGAGCAGCGCCAGCAGCAGCGCCACGATCGAGAACCAAAGCTTGGTGCGCACCGGCCGATCGGTCTTGGGCTTACGATAGGCCGTCCTGGTTGCGACTTCGGTTTCGGCTGAGAGCGTCATCTGGCAAATTCCAAAACAGAGGATTCGAAACTTTCAAAGGGGATGTCGAGCGCGGCATGCGCCGCAATCGCGGCATCGGTGAGGCCGACACCGCGCAGGATGTAGCTGCAGACCTCGCGCTCGAGACGCACCGATGGCGGGTAATCGAGCGACGGCAACGACGGCAGTTGTGTCGCCGCCAAGGTGCAAACCGTGTGATGGGCAAACCAGAAGAGATCGCGCGGGCTCGCGAGCCCGGGCCGCGCATCGCCGACCTCGATCGCGTGCTTCAAGGAATCGATGAAGATCGGCGCGATGACCTGCTCGACTTTATCGAACAGCACTTTGGCGAATTCACCGTCCTCGATGAAGCTTCCGAGCGTCAGCCGCAGCTTCTGATTGCCTTCGGCCACGGACCCGTCCGCGGCGGTCATGAAATAATGCGTCATGCCGCGGACGATCAGCGCCAGCGTCCGCGTCGATGGCGGCTCGGCCCGCAGCCGCTCGAGGCCCGGATCGGCGGAGCAGATGTCGGCGAGGATCGCCGCGTAAATGGCGGACTTGTTCGGAAAATGCTTAAACAGCAGCGCTTCGGAAATGCCCGCCGCGTCGGCAATCCGGCGGGTCGTCGTGCCGGCAAAGCCATGCCGGGCGAAGAGCGGCAGCGCGCATTCGAGAATCTGCTGGCGACGATGGTCGCGCGAAAGTCGGATGGGTTGCCGGAGGGGTTGCATGGTGCGTAAGTGACCACTCACTTACCAGCCTGTCAAGCTGGGCTGTTGATTTTTCTCCGGCGGGGCCTGCCCGGCCGCCGCCCGCGGCGGCGAAAACCCAAACCAGCCAAAGAGATGGCTCCGGCTCTCGGATCAATAACGGCGGTGCATAGTGCGACGCACATCTTTCTTTCATAAGGGGCGCCTGCTATCCCGCCGCGCATGACCAAGCTTGAAAATATCCGCAATTTCTCGATCGTCGCACATATCGACCATGGCAAATCCACCCTTGCCGATCGCCTGATTCAGACGACGGGCGGGCTTTCGGCCCGCGAGATGGTGGATCAAGTGCTCGATTCGATGGACATCGAGCGCGAGCGCGGGATCACCATCAAAGCGCAGACCGTCCGGCTCGAATATAAAGCCAAGGACGGCGAGACCTATGTCCTCAACCTGATGGACACCCCCGGCCATGTCGACTTCGCCTATGAGGTCTCGCGTTCGCTGGCCGCCTGCGAAGGCTCGCTGCTCGTCGTCGATGCGAGCCAAGGCGTCGAGGCCCAGACGCTGGCCAATGTCTATCACGCGCTCGACGCCGGCCACGAGATCGTGCCGGTGCTCAACAAGATCGATCTGCCGGCGGCCGAGCCCGAGCGCATCAAGCAGCAGATCGAGGATGTGATCGGGCTTGATGCCTCCGATGCGGTTCTCATCTCGGCCAAGACCGGCCTTGGCATCGAAGACGTTCTGGAAGCCATCGTCCATCGCCTGCCGGCCCCGAAGGGCGATCGAAGCGCGCCCTTGAAGGCGCTGCTCGTCGATTCCTGGTATGACGCCTATCTTGGCGTCGTCGTCCTGGTGCGCATCTTCGACGGGGTGATGAAGAAGCACCAGAAGATCACCATGATGGGCACCAACGCGCATTATGTGATCGACCGTATCGGCGTCTTCCGGCCCAAGATGCAGGATGTCGAGGAACTCGGCCCCGGCGAAATTGGCTTCATCACCGCGCAGATCAAACAGGTCGCCGATACCCGCGTCGGCGACACGATCACCGACGAGCGCCATCCGGTGGCCGAGGCCCTGCCCGGCTTCAAGCCGGCGCAGCCGGTGGTTTTCTGTGGCCTCTTCCCGGTCGACGCCGCCGATTTCGACGATCTGCGCGCGGCGATGGGCAAGCTGCGCCTCAACGATGCGAGCTTTTCCTACGAGATGGAGACCTCGGCGGCGCTCGGCTTCGGCTTCCGCTGCGGCTTCCTCGGCCTACTGCATCTCGAAATCATCCAGGAGCGGCTGGAGCGCGAATTCAATCTCGATTTGATCGCGACCGCGCCCTCCGTCGTCTATCAGATCGTGCTGCGCTCCGGCGAGATGATTTCGCTGCACAACCCCGCCGACATGCCCGACCCGACGCGGATCGAGCGGATCGAGGAGCCGTGGATTCGCGCGACGATCCTGACGCCGGACGATTACCTCGGCGCAGTGCTGAAACTCTGCCAGGAGCGGCGCGGCGTGCAGGTCGATCTGAATTATGTCGGCGCGCGCGCCATGGCGGTCTACGACCTGCCGCTCAACGAAGTCGTCTTCGATTTCTACGACCGGCTGAAATCGCTGTCGAAAGGCTATGCCAGCTTCGACTATAATATCACCGATTATCGCGAAGGCGATCTCGTCAAAATGTCGATCCTGGTCAATGCCGAGCCGGTCGATGCGCTCTCCATGCTTGTGCATCGCGACCGCGCCGAACTACGCGGCCGCGTCATGGTCGAGAAGCTGAAGGAGCTGATCCCGCCGCATATGTTCCAGATTCCGATTCAGGCGGCGATCGGCGGCAAGATCATCGCCCGCGAGACGGTGCGCGCCTTGCGCAAAGACGTGACGGCCAAATGCTATGGCGGCGACGCCACGCGCAAGCGCAAGCTCCTCGAAAAGCAGAAGGCCGGCAAGAAGAAGATGCGCCAATTCGGCAAGGTGGAAATCCCGCAGGAAGCGTTCATCGCCGCGCTGAAAATGGATTCGTGAGGCTCATCCGTTGTTGCGGTGGGCGAGTTCCAGCGTCACGAGGCGCGCAAGCAAGGTCGCCGGATAGAGTTGGCCGATGATCGCCTCGATATTGGCGAGCGCACGGGCAATCGGATGCACGGGCGCGATGTCGCCATAGCCGACCGACGTCAGCGTGACGAAGCTGAAATAAATGACATTCGAGCCGACGGACGGATCATCGTTCA
Organism: Pseudomonadota bacterium; assembly: GCA_021780015.1. GTDB lineage: Bacteria > Pseudomonadota > Alphaproteobacteria > Rhizobiales > Beijerinckiaceae > Methylovirgula. Next base: position 472 of record JAJXZN010000092.1, on the reverse strand, counting down.
GCGGCGGCAAGCCGGAAAATGCGCCGTGATGGGCCGTCAGCGCGACCAAGCCGTAGAGGGCCGCGAAGATCAGCCCGACGTCGAGATAAAGCAGGATCGACCCGACGATCCGGTGAAACGTGATCCGTCCCGGCGCAAAGACCGCGCGGGCAACGACGACGAACAGTGTCATGCCGGCAACCAGCCAGCCCGACGCCTCGAGATAGACATCGACGATCGACGGATGGTGCGCCCGCAGCGAGCTCGTGACGATCGAAAGAACGAGCGCGATCCCGGTCCCTGCCAGGGCCAACGGGCTGCCGGACACGAAGAAGACGGCGGCAACGAGCACACAGGCAAAGAGGATGCCGAAGAAATGCGCGGCAGTGACGCCGCTGGCTTCCAAGGGGCCGGTGACAAACAGAAGCAACATCATCATGACCGTCAAAGCGGTCAGGAGCGGGTCGCCAAGCCGCTCTTGCAGACGGCGAAA
>JAJXZN010000007.1 GCA_021780015.1 Pseudomonadota bacterium | reverse complement strand
GATCTCAAGATCGACACGATGCGGGCACAGGGCGCCGGCGGCCAGCACGTCAACAAGACGGAATCGGCGATCCGCATCACCCATTTGCCGACCAATACGATCGTCTTTGTCCAGGACGAGCGCTCGCAGCACAAGAACCGGGCGCGGGCGATGGCGCTGCTGCGGGCGCGTCTCTACGATACCCAGCGCCAGAAGCTCGATGCCGAGCGCGCGGCGGACCGGCGTTCACAGGTCGGGTCGGGCGATCGTTCCGAGCGCATCCGCACCTATAATTTTCCGCAAGGCCGCGTCACCGACCACCGGATCAACCTGACACTTTACAAGCTCGACAAGGTGATCGCCGGCGAGGCGCTCGATGAGATCATCGACGCGCTGATCACCGAACATCAGGCGACCCTGCTCGCGAGCGAAAAATAATCAGTCGGGCCCGACGAGGTGACCGGGCGCCGGCAGGGCGGGCTGGCTCGGCAGCGCCGGGCGGCCGTGCAGAAGGCTCGCAAAAAAACCGGCGAAGGTCGCATCGAGCGCGGCGAAAATGGCATTGCCCGCAAGGGCCGGGATTGGCCAGCCTGGCCGGTGCGTAAAGAAGAAGTGCGCCATGAGCGCGATGGCGACGGCGAGCCCGGCGCCGGCATCGAAGGCGGTCGCGCGCTTCACCAGGGTCAGCAGCAGAACCGGCGCGATCAGGCTCGCCGAGAAGATCGCGGCCAGCAAAATGAGCGTGCGCGGGTCGGCACGGCGATGGGTGAAGAAGAGGCTGCAGAGGACGATGAGCAGAATCGTCAGCGCCCGCGCGACGGCGAGCCGCCGGCTCACCGGTCCGAAGCGGCGCCGCGCCGGATGATAGATGTCATGGCCGAGGCTTGTCGCGAAGGATTGTATCCCGGCCGCCGCCACGGCGATGCCGAGCGTCATCGCAAAGACGGATGCAAGGCCGCTCAGCACCGGGCCGAGATGCAGCAAGGCCGGTAGATCTTCGATGAGATAGGCGGCGCTCGCGCCTGGCGGGACGCCCGCCGCATGCGATGCGCGGGCGAGCGTCATCACCGACAAAATCGTCAGCACACCGATGAAGAAAACCGCGAGCGGGCCGGCGCGCAGGGCGGTGATGCGGCCGCCGCTTGCGACCGAAGGTCCGAAAAGCGGGCCCAGCACCGCAAGCCCAAGCCCCAGCGCGATGGCGACGGCCGGATTGAAGGCGGGCATCGTCTCCGCTTCGGCAATTTGCGGCAAATGGCCGAGGCCGCTCGTCCAACGCGGCGATTCATGGAAAATGTGGAGGATAGCCGGCAGGCCCAGCGCGGCGAGGCTGACGATCGTCCCGCCGACGGCGAGCCAGATGACACCGGAGAGGCCGCCCGGCACGATCAGAAGGACGAGCAGAACGCCGACGGCGACTATGCCGAGGCTGCGGCTGGCGCCCGTCGTGGCGATGAAGGCGCGCAGCGCCATGTCATAGCCGGCAAGCGCAATGAAAACCGCACAGCCCGCGGCGATCATGGCAATCGCGCAGCGCACGAGCGGCTGCGGAAAACGGATGCCGACCAGATCGGCGATCGAAAAGGCGGCGCTACGGCGCAGATAGGGGCCGGTCACGCAGAGCGCCGCGGCAAGACCGAGAATGAATCCGACCGCAAGCGAGGCAAAGCCGACGCCGGGAAGCAGCGGCGGCAAAAAGGGCAGGAACAATCCTGCCGCGAGAGCAGCGTAGGCCATTGCCGCATAGGCTGGCGGCAGATTGCGGCCGCCGGCATAAAATTCAGCCGGCCGCATGGTCCGCAGCCGGACGGCGATGACAATGAGGCCGGCGAAAATCAGGGCCCAGACGCAAAAGCGCAGCGCCGTGTCGGGCAAGCCGACGCGTGCCAAAACGGCGATCAGCCCCAGCCCGACAAAAAAAGCCGCGAGCGCGAAGCTGAAGCCAGCGTCGATTGAGGCGCGCGCCAGATAGGCGTCCGAATCGTCCTTCTGCATTCTCGAAACCTGCGACGAAGCGAGCATCCATCATAATGGCATCGCAATCCTTGGGAAACCTGTGCAGGGTTTCCGGCGCGGCGTGCGAACGCGCACGTGGTGCCGCGCGGGGCATGCCCATATCGCGTTCGCAATCAGCCAGCGAGGCTCACATGGTCGAGGATATCAACCCGGCGCCACCTCCGGCCCCCAGCGCATGGGCACCCGCGCAAGGCGCTCCGTCCCGGAAGCCGCGCCCGGATACGCCGCTGACCCGCTTTCTCGGCGGTTCGCCGGTCGGCGTGTTTTTCAGGTTGTTCTTCCTATCGTTGGTTGTCGGCGCGCTGCTGATGTGGCTCGACATCCGGCCCTATGATGTCATCGATGCGGTCGTGCGCTTCGCGCACCGGATCTGGGCCCTTGGCTTTGATGCCATCCGCGAGCTCGGCGATTATCTGCTGGCGGGCGCGATCATCGTCGTGCCGATCTGGTTCGTCTCGCGGCTTCTCTCGGCGCGCCGGTAATCAGATGGCGGAATGAAGCTCGGCGGCGGACATCCTGCCTGCCGCCCAGTCCTCGGCGCGGCGGCCGCGCACCGCATCAAGGCTGTCGAGGTTGGCTTGCGACAGGCGCTGCAGCAGCCCTTTTTTGATATGGGGGACAAGCCCCGCGCCCCTGAAGACGAGCGCCGAATAGAGCTCGACCAGATCGGCGCCGGCTTCGATCTTGGCCAAGGCGGTCGCAGTATTTTCCACGCCGCCAATGCCGATCAGCGGAAATTGGCCTTCGACGCGCAGATAGGCCTGCGCCAACAGCCAGGTCGAAAGGTGAAACAGCGGCCGGCCGGAAAGGCCGCCATGCTGTTTGGCAATCTCGTGATCGGCAAGCTCTTCCGGCCGGGCGAGCGTGGTGTTGGAGACGGCAAGCCCGTCGATGCGATAGGCTCGGCAAACGCGGACGATGCCATCGAGCTCGTCGAGCGTCAGATCCGGCGCGATCTTGACGACCACCGGGACATGACGCGCGGCGGCGGCGCGCGCGGCAAGCACATTCGGCAGAAGGTCGCTGAGCGCCTGCTGGCGTTGCAGATCGCGCAGGCCGGGAGTGTTCGGCGACGAAATGTTGATGACGAAAAAGTCCGCCACATCGGCGAAGGTTTTGACGCCCTCGACATAGTCGGCGATGCGATCCTGCGAATCCTTATTGGCGCCGAGATTGACCGCGACGAGGCCGGGCCTGCGAGCCCGTGCCAGGAGCCGCCGATGCACGAAGGCATGGCCGCGGCTGTTGAACCCGAGCCGGTTGATGATGCCGCGGTCCTGCGGCAGGCGGAAGAGCCGCGGCCGCGCATTGCCGGGCTGCGGATGCGGCGTCACCGTGCCGACTTCGATAAAGCCGAACCCGAGCCGCAGGACCGCATCGACCGCTTCGCCATTCTTGTCGAACCCCGCCGCCAGCCCGAGCGGATTGGGAAAATCGAGCCCGAAAGCCTGCACCCGAAGGCGCCGATCGTCGGCGGCCGGCGACGGCAAGGGCAGGGCCGACAACGCCCGCAGCGTCATCCGGTGCGCCGTCTCCGGCGGCAGCCGCAAGGCGAGCGAATGGGCCCTTGAGGTGAGAAAATTCATCGGGCTCACGGGAAGCTGTCGTCGAACTGGTGCAGCCCGTCGGTGCCGAGCGGCAGCGGTTTGACCGATATCACCGCCTCAAGGCAGAGCGGCGCATAAAGATGCGGAAACAAGGCGCCGCCGCGCGAGGGCTCATAACGCAGAGCGGCGCCCAAGCGCTGCGGATCGACGCCGACGAGCAGCAGGCCGTCTTCCCCGGTGAAATGGCGCGCCGCCGTGCCGCGCACTTGCGCCGTGGTCGAAAGATGGATGAAGCCGTCGGAGAGATCGACCGGTGAACCCGCGAACGTGCCGACCAGTTCGGCCTGATGCCAGAGCTGTGCCGGTACGATCTTGTAAATGAGTTCCATCCGCTCCATGCGCCTCAGACGCTGAACCCTAAAGCCTTCGCGCGTTCTTGCGGCCGGCGCAAGGGCCTATCCATCGCTGCTCTCGAAGGCGAGCCGCGCGTCCTTCGGCATGGCAAAGCTGTTGGCGGCGGTCGGAAAAGCGTGGCTGCGCACGTCACGGACATAGTCCGACACGGCCGTCTCGATGAGCGGGGCGAGATCGGCATAGCGGCGATTGTGGCGGAAGCGCGTGCCTGTCAGACCGAGCAGGTCGGTGACGACCAGAACCTGGCCGTCGGTAAAGCGGCCGGCGCCGATGCCGATCGTCGGCGCGGCGATCGCCCGCGCCAGGCGCGCGGCGACTTCTTCCGGGATCAGTTCGAGGACCAGCATGGCGATGCCGGCTTTGTCGAGCGCCACGGCGTCGTTCAGCAATCGCGCCGCCTCCTCGGCCGTCCGGCCGCGCAATCTTTTGTCGGTATGGGTCTGCGGCTCGAGGCCGAGGTGGCCGCCGACGGCGATGCCGGTGGCGGCGAGGGCGGCGGCGATCTCCGGCCGCGCGCCTTCGAATTTCACCATGTCGGCGCCCGCCGCACGCAACACCTGCGCATTGGCGACGGCGGCGTCCGTCGTTTCGTAGGTGCGGTAGGGCAGGTCGGCGAGGATCGGCGTCTGCGGCGCGCCGCGGCGCACGGCGCGGACATGATGGACGATATCCTCGAGCCGCACTTCCTGCTCGCTCGCATAGCCGAGAAGATTGGTGCCGACACTGTCGCCGACCAGGATCAGATCGACGCCGGCAGTCGCCTCGGCCTTGGCGGTGGGAAAATCATAGGCGGTGAGCACGGCGATCGGCCGGCCCTGGCGCTTCATGTCGAGAAAATGCGCTTTGGTGTCCATGCCGCCCGTGACATTCGCCATGAAATTCGCCTGCGCTCGCAAGAATCTGCACCCGTGTGCCGCGTGTCCGCCGATACGGTTCGGCGATATAGCCGCCGCCTGCCGGTGGTGTGTATAGCGTGGATTGCATGCCTGTCCCCGCACTATCTTCTATGTATAGTGTGGCGAACAGAGTCAGAAGACGCTGATGCGGTTCCCTGCCTCCTTCCTCGACGATTTGAAGGCCCGTCTGCCGGTCTCGGAGGTCGTGCGCCGGCGTGTCAAGCTGGCCAAGGCCGGGCGCGAGTGGCGCGGCCTCTCGCCATTCAACGCCGAACGCACCCCGTCCTTCTACGTCAATGACCAGAAAATGGCCTGGTTCGACCTTTCGGCGGGCAAGAACGGCAATATTTTCGATTTCCTGATGGAGACCGAGGGGCTGAGTTTCCCCGAGGCGGTCGAGCGCCTGGCGCAGGAAGCGGGCCTGCCCTTGCCGCGCGCGACGCCGCAAGCCGAAGCGCAAGAGAAGCAGCGCGCGAGCCTCCATGACGTACTCGAAGCCGCGACGCAGTTCTTCATCGCAGAGCTCTCCGGCCGCGCCGGCACGCCGGCGCGCGATTATCTCGCCCGCCGCGGCCTGAGCCCGGCGGTGCAAAACGAATTCCGCCTCGGCTATGCGCCGCCGGACAAATTCGCGCTGCGCGATCATCTCGCCGCCAAGGGTATCGCCGCCGAGGCGATGATCGAGGCGGGGCTGCTGGTGCATGGCGAGGAGATCGCCGTGCCTTATGACCGGTTCCGTGACCGGGTGATGTTTCCGATCGCCGACCGCAACGGCCGTGTCATCGCCTTTGGCGGCCGCGCGCTCGGCAAGGACGTGC
>JAJXZN010000313.1 GCA_021780015.1 Pseudomonadota bacterium | reverse complement strand
CGAGATGACGAAAAACATGGCGCTCCCGCGGGCCGAACGTCCTAGCCCTGTTCAGGCCCCGGTTCATCTAGCGCGGAATCCTCGGGCTCGTCATCCGGCCGCACCGGCACGGCATAGGCGCCGCTCAACCAGCGATGCAGGTCGATATCGGCGCAACGGCGCGAGCAAAACGGCCGCTCGGCCTCGCTTGCGGGTTTGCCGCAAATCGGGCACCGGCGCGCTTTCCTCGATTGGCCCTGGTCTTCGGCCTTCTGCTGCATGGCACGCGGTCACTCAAACGCGATTGAGCCAGAAGAAATGGGCCGGGAACCCTTCGCCGGCAAGCAAGGACAGGCTCTCATAGAGCGGCAGGCCGACGACCCCGGTATAGGAGCCGACGAGCTTGACGACGAAGGCCCCCGCCAGCCCCTGGATGGCGTAGCCGCCGGCCTTGCCGCGCCATTCGCCCGAGGCAAGGTAGGCCTCGATCTCATCCGAGGAAAGCCGTTTGAAGCGCACCCGCGTTTCGACCAGGCGGCGGCGCCGGCCGCCCTTCGGCGTGATCAGCGTGATGGCGGTATAGACGCGATGCACGCGGCCCGAAAGCAGTCGCAGGCATTGCGCCGCCTCGTCCACCACTTCGCATTTGGGGAGGATGCGGCGTCCGACCGCGACCACCGTATCGGCGGCGAGCAGAAAGGCGCCTTCGAGTTCCGGCTGCTTCGCGGCGGTTTTCGCGGCAGCCTCGGCCTTTTCGGCGGCAAGCCGTACGGCCAGGGCGCGTGGCAGCTCACCGCGATTGGGCGCTTCGTCAAGATCGGCGGGGATCAAGGCGGCGGGGTCGAGCCCGATCTGCTGCAGGAGTTCGAGCCGGCGCGCCGAGGCTGAAGCCAGGATCAGCTTGGGCCGCCAGGGTTTGCTTTCGCCGCTCACGGCCGCCGCCCGGATTATTTGAAGCGATAGGTGATGCGACCCTTGGTGAGGTCGTAAGGGGTCATTTCGACAAGGACCTTGTCGCCGGTCAAGACGCGAATGCGGTTCTTGCGCATCTTGCCCGCCGTGTGAGCGATGATCTCGTGGTCGTTCTCGAGCTTGACCCGGAAGGTCGCATTCGGGAGCAATTCGACGATAACGCCTGGAAACTCAAGTAATTCTTCTTTCGACATTTGATTCCTTCTGCTGAAGTCCGCCGCCGCGGCTTCACGATGCCAGGCGGCGCGGACCCTAATCGAGAACGGCTGATTTGTGAACTGCCGCGGTCGCTCTGTACACTTAGGCTTTGGCCGCGTCCTGCGCCAGGAAGGCCCGATATTTGAGCACCGCAAAGGGAATGGTCGCGAGATAAAGCAGGCTGGCGGCGGCCAAGACTTCCATGGGGAACGTCGCAAGCAGCAAGACCACGGCGGCGATGGCGAACAGGACGACGATCACGTATTCGCTCGGCACGCGGCCGATCTTCTTCACCGAGAAATGCGGAATCCGGCTCGCCATCAGGAATGCGACGAACAGCACATAGGCAATCTCGAAGGGCGCTAGGGCGCGTGTCGGCGGCAGGCCCAGAAATGAAAAATTGAGATAGAGCGGCAAGAGCCCGAGGATGGCGCCGGCCGGCGCCGGCATGCCGGTGAAAAAATGCCGCTCCCAGGCCGGCCGGTCCGGCGCGTCGAGCGAGACGTTGAAACGGGCGAGCCGCAGCGCGCAGGCGATGGCGAAGACGAGCGCCGCGAACCAGCCGAGGCTCTTCATCTGATGCAGGTTCCAAAGATAGAGGATGAGCCCCGGCGCAACGCCGAAATCGACGAAGTCGGCGAGCGAATCGAGCTCTGCCCCGAATCGCGTGGCGCCGCGCAGCGCCCGCGCCAGGCGGCCGTCGAGGCCATCGAGCACCGCGGCGATGATGACGACGAGAACGGCGATCTGGAACTGTCCTTCGATAGCGAAGCGGATGCCCGTCAGCCCCATCGACAAGGCAAGCAGCGTGACGAGATTGGGCAGGATGATGCGCAGCGGCACAGGCCCGATCCGGCGGCCGCGCACGAGGCCGAGCCGGCGCTCGCCGGGGTGCCGACGGTCGGGCTGCGCCTCCGCATGAACGGAAAATCTTCGCGGCAAAGGATCGCTCATCGGCCCTTCATAGAGCAAAGCGCGGGCGAGAGAAACGCGCTTGGCTTTTCAGCCGGTCCTGAAAAGCCGCGCCAGCTGGACCGCGTCGAAATCGGCCAGGATCGTCTCACCGGCGATGGCGCGCATCCCCGTCGCCACCAAAACCCGTGCGCCGTGCGGCAGATAGACGTCGACACGCGAGCCGAAACGGATCAGGCCGAAGCGCTCCCCGGCATCGACGCTGTCGCCTTGCGAAACGAAGCAGACGATCCGCCGCGCGATCAGGCCCGCGATCTGAACGACGCCGATGCGTCCGGCCGATGTGTCGATCACGAGCCCATTGCGCTCATTGTCCTCGCTCGCCTTGTCGAGATCGGCGTTGATGAAAAGGCCGGGCCGATAGGCGATCTTGGCGATGCGTCCGTTCATCGGCGCGCGGTTCACATGCACATCGAAGACCGACATGAAGACCGAGATGCGCAGCATCGGCTCGGGGCCGAGCCCCAATTCCGGCGGCGGCACGGCTGGCCCGACCGCCGAAATCATGCCGTCTGCCGGCGAGACGACGATATCCTCCGCCAGCGGCGTCACGCGGACCGGATCGCGGAAAAAATAGGCGCACCAGATCGTCAGCACCAGGCCGATCCAAAACAATGGATCGAAAATCCAGCCCGCGACCAATGTGATCACCGCGAAAATCGCGATGAAAATATAGCCTTCGGGATGGATCGGCGGGATCTGCTTGCGGATCGAATCGAGGACGCTCATGGGCTGAAGTCTCGTGATGAAGGGGCGCGGCAACGACTTATCCCAGCGCGACGTCTTCGTCATCCTCGGCGTAGGAGCGAGGCTCGATCTCGGCCGTTACGCCGGCGTGCAGTAAAGCGTGCTCCTCTTCGGCGGCGCGGCGCAGCACCTCCTCGGCGCGGCGCACCTCGTTCTGCCGGTTCCACATTGCAGCATAGATGCCGCCTTGCGCCAGCAGCGCGGCATGCGCGCCGCGCTCGACGATGCGGCCCTGGTCGAGCACCAGAATCTCGTCGGCATTCACCACCGTCGAAAGCCGATGCGCGATGACGAGCGTGGTGCGGCCCTTCGAGACACGATCGAGCGCGTCCTGAATCTCGCGTTCCGTGAAGCTATCGAGCGCCGAGGTCGCCTCGTCGAGGACGAGGATCGGCGGCCCCTTGAGAATGGTCCGCGCGATGGCGACACGCTGCTTCTCGCCGCCGGACAGCTTCAGTCCGCGCTCGCCGACTTGCGCCCGATAGCCGCCCGGCACGCTCTCGATAAAACGATCGATCTGCGCGAGCCGCGCCGCCTCCTTCACATCGGCATCCCCCGCATCGGCGCGGCCATAGCGGATGTTGTATTCGATCGTATCGTTGAAGAGCACGGTATCCTGCGGCACCATGCCGACCGCGGCGCGCAGCGATTGCTGGGTCACGGCCTCGATATTCTGGCCGTCGATCGTGATCGCTCCGGAAGACGGCTCGTAGAAGCGGAAGATCAGCCGCGAGAGTGTCGATTTGCCGGCGCCCGACGGGCCGACAATCGCAACGGTCTTGCCGGGCGGAACCTCGAAGCTGACACCCTTCAGGATTTCGCGGTCCGGATCGTAGCTGAAATGGACATCCTCGAAACGCAGATCGCCGCCCGAGACGGCGAGCGGCTTCGCCCCTGGCCTATCGGCAATCTCGGGATATTCATTGAGAATGCCGAACATCATTTCGAGATCGATCGTCGCCTGAAGAATATCGCGATAGATTGAGCCGAGGAAGTTCAGCGGCTGATAAAGCTGGATCATCATCGCATTGATCAGCACGAAATCGCCGATGCTATTGTGCCCGGCGCGGATGCCCATGATGCTCATCGCCATCACGACCGTGAGCCCGAGCGAGAAGATCAGGGCCTGGCCGAAATTGAGAAAGGTCAGCGATGTATAGGATTTGACGCTCGTCTGCTCGTAGCGGGCCATCGACCGGTCGTAGCGTGCGGCTTCGCGCGCCTCGGCGCCGAAATATTTGACCGTTTCGTAGTTCAGGAGCGAATCGAGCGCCTTGCTGTTGGCATCGATATCGCTCTCGTTCATCGTCCGGCGGATGCCGATACGCCAGTTGGTGGCGGCGAGCGTGAACGCGGTATAGGCGGCGATCATGACGGCGACGGCCGCCGTATAGCGCCAGTCGAACTGGACGAAGACCACCGCCAGGATCAACAGAAATTCGACCGCCGTCGGCATCGCGACGAGCACGACCGTGCGCACGATCGTCTCGATCGCATCGCGGCCGCGTTCGAGAATGCGTGTCAAGCCGCCGATGCGCCGTTGCAAATGGAAGCGCAGCGACAGGAGATGCAGATGGACGAAGACGTCGTTGGCGAGGCGGCGCACGGCGTGCATCGCCACATCGGCGAAGATGGCATCGCGCGCCTGGGTGAAGGCCGCCATCGCAATGCGCAGTAGCCCGTAGAGCAAGGTCAGCGCCAACGGACCGGCGACCCAACCGAAAATCTCATGCGGCGCGTGATGGCCGGAAAGCCCATCCGTCGCCCATTTGAAGGCATAGGGCACTGCGACGGTGACGAGCTTGCCAATGAGCAGCAAAGCGAAGGTCGCGTACATCCGCATTTGCAGATCGCGCCGCCCGCTTGGCCAAACATAGGGCCAGAGCTTGCCCCAAGTGCCCGAAAGCGCCGTCAGGGCCGCCGCGAAATTCTTGGCTCCGCGCGATCTGCTCCGCGCGGACGGCACGTTGGGATTGGGTTGCAGCATGGTCCTCTTGATGACGATTGAGCCGGCGTGCGTACGCCGTGACTCGCATATAGGCGCTCGCGCCCCTATCGCTACCGTGGCCCGACGCCGGTTTCGCCATCGTCGATCATCGAGAGATTATCATTTTTGCGGCGGCACCACGAAGACCTGACCCGGATAGATGAGGTTCGGATCGCGGATCTGCGACGCATTGGCCTCGTAGATCAGCGTGTAGCGGATGCCGTGGCCGAAAATCTTGCGGCTGATGCGCCAGAGGCTATCGCCATGGATGACGGTGGCGGTATCGATCCGCGGCACCACGGCATCGTTGGCACTCGCGCCTGGCGGCGGCGCCTCCGCCTCGCGGATCGGCGGCGGATTTGCCGGCACAGCAGAAGGCGCGGCAGCGGAGGGCGCAGCAGACATCGAGGCCGCGGCCGGCGCCGTCTCTGCCGCAGGCGGCGATCCGATTTGCGGCTTCGGCGTCGAACCCGGCTCCGCCGCGGCGACAAGAAGCGGCACGTCGAAGCCGACTTCGGCGCGCGCGACAACCTTTTGCGCCGCGTCAAGCGCATCGGCGCGCAGCGCATAATGGCCCGGCGCCAGACCCCGCTTGATCGTCAGCGACCAATGGCTGTCGGCGGCCGCCCTCAGATCGGCGATGCGGGTGCCATTGAGATAAATCCGCAAAGGCTCGCCCGGCGGCGTCGCCAGGCCGGTGGCATAGAATCCGTCCCGATCGACCTCGGCGGTTTTGAAGCTGACCGACGGCTTTTGCATCGCGCCAGGGGCTGACGGGCCAGACAGCGTGTTCGGAACCGGGGCCGCCGGCGCGGCC
>JAJXZN010000265.1 GCA_021780015.1 Pseudomonadota bacterium | reverse complement strand
CGCCGCGGCCCGCAGCGCTTTGTTCTTGGCCTCGGTCGGCGCCAGGGCGAGCCCATGCGCGGCTTCGCGCGCGGCTTGGCCGAGCGACAGCATCAGGGCCCGGATGTCGCCGGGCTCGTTCTTGCGTACGAGTTTGAGGTCCATATCTTTCTTCATCGCGGCCATTGGCACGCCTAATATAAACAATTTGACCGGCGCGCCCAGGGGCGCCGCCGAGATTGGCAAATCGATCTCGATTTGCCAGTGATATTCGCAGCTTATGACGGCAGCGCCTGGGAGGCCGGCTAAATTCGCCGCAGGATGCCCTTCAGCACCGGCCGCAAGCGCGAGAGTTCATCGAGATGGACCGCTGAAAGCTCCGACAGAATGGCAATGGCGGTGTCGCTGAGGCTCAAAAGCACGCGGCGGTTGTCGAGCGCGTCGGGACTGCGCACGATGAGGTCGGCCTCGACCAGTCGGTCGGTAAGCTCGACCGCGCTGTTGTGGCGAATGCGCAGCCGCTCGGCCAAATCGCCGATCGTCACCGCAGTGCCGTGCGGGAAACCCCTGACGGCGAGCAAGGCTTGGTGCTGCTGCGGCGTCAGCCCGGCGTTGCGCGCGGCATTCTCGCTGAACTCCAGAAAACAGCGGATCGAGTAGCGGAAATCCGAAAGCGCTTCGTAATCTTCTTGCGACGGATGCAACGCCGGATGGTTCTTCTCTTCGCGCCTTTTTTCGCTCGTCATCGCGTTCCGCTGCCTCGATATATCGTAGCACGGTATATCGCGGCCGGGTTCCGTTCAATCCGTTTCCCAATCCGCTTCCCTTGGTTCGGGTCGGCGCATCGGGGCCTCGCCTCTGCTTCGCAGATGTCCTAAATAGGCGGCATGACCGCCATTGCCGCTCTGATCTTCGCCGCCATCGTCCTGTCGGGACTTTTGAACATCTATCTCGACCGCCGCCAGGCCGCCGCGGTGCTCGCGCATCGCGGCAGCGTGCCGGCTGCCTTCGCATCGACCGTCACTTTGGAAGAGCACCAGCGCGCCGCCGATTATACCGTCGCGCGAACGCGGCTCTCCGCCATCGAGACGATCTACGACACGGGGCTCGCGCTGCTGTGGCTCGGCTTTCTCTTGCGTCCGCTTTTTGATTTCGTCGCCGCTCATGTTCCCGCCGGGCTGACGCGCAGCGTCGCGACAATGGTCCTCGTCGCGGCGCTCTCCTATCTGCTGACATTGCCGTTCGCGATCTACAAAACCTTCAAGCTCGAGGCCAAGTTCGGCTTCAACCGCACGACTGCTGCGACATTCGCGCTCGATCAGGTGAAAGCCGCCGCCTTGCAGCTCGCGCTCGGCGTGCCGCTGCTCTATGGGCTTTTCGCGCTGCTGCGGGCGTTGCCGAATCTCTGGTGGATTTTCGCCTGGATCGGGCTCATGGCGATCATGGTAGCGATGATCGTCATCTATCCGGCCTTCATCGCGCCGCTATTCAACAAATTCACGCCGATGGCGGACGGACCGATGAAGTCAGGCATCGAGGCGCTGCTCAGAAAATGCGGCTTCGAATCGAACGGCCTTTTCATCATGGATGCGTCGAAACGCTCGGCGCATGGCAATGCCTATTTCACCGGATTCGGCAAAGCCAAACGCATCGTCTTCTTCGACACTTTGCTCGAGAAGCATACGGGCGACGAAATCCTTTCGGTTCTGGCGCATGAACTCGGCCATTACAAATTCGGCCATGTGATTCAGAAGATCGGCGAGAGCGCGGCGCTGGCGCTCGTCGTCTTTGCCGTGCTGCACTGGGCCTTTGCCGCCGGCACATTGCCGGCGGCCTTCCATCTGCCCAACGATCCGAGCCTCGTGCTGATGATCGTCATGACCGCCATTGGCCCGTTTGCCAGCCTCTTTGCGCCGGTGACGAATTATCTGTCGCGCCGGGCTGAGTTTCAGGCCGATGCTTTTGCCAAATCGATGACCGGCGCGGCGCCGATGATCTCGGCGCTCACCAAGCTGACCCGCGACAATCTCGCGACGCTGACACCGGATTGGCTCTACACTTTGTTCAATTATTCGCATCCGCCGGTGCCGGAGCGCATTGCGCATCTGCAGAGCTAGCGTGCCGCGCCTCCGCCTCCGCGGAACGGATCTGCGCGAGCCGACCGATATCGTCCGCCTTTTTTCGCCGGGCCTCGTTTCCGCAGGCCTGTTCAATCCGGCGTGACGACCAGCGCGAGCGACGGCACCGTGCTGCTGCTGATTTCGACAGTAAAGGGTGTCGCGGCAAGATTGAACTTCACGCTCTTGGCGAGGCCGGCACAGCCCCTCGCACTCGTGTGATCGATCGTTTTCAGGACATGTCCGTCCTGGACGACATCGATCCAGGCGCCATGCGAGAGCGTGACGCGATAGGTGCCGGCGCTGGCGGGCGCGGCGAGAGTAACGAAGCCGGCATAGGTACCGGGAAATTTCGGCGGCCGTGACGGATCGTGCGGCAGTTTGGCGGTCTTTTGCGGCGCAAGCGTCAGACTTTCGCCGGTGCCGAGCGTGGCCGCGCTGCCGGACGTCGTCACGCTCGGCTTGGCAAGCAATTCCTTCTCATGATCCAGCGACCATTTGAAATGGCCACAACCGAGCGGCTCCGCCGCCAGGACGGGCGTCGCTGCGAGCAGCAAGGGCAAGGCCAAAGAACGGTAAAGCGGCAACATCAGTCATTTCCTCGCAGGCAGCGACGCTCAAGCCGGGCCGGCCTCTTTTTTCATCCGGTGGTCGAACCAGGCCTGCACGTCTTCCATCGGGACGATCTCTTCGTCCGGCCCTTCGACGGCGGTGATTTCGATCCCGTCCTGCTGCGCCAGATTCCATGCGTCTTCCAGGGCTTCCTCCTCGGTACCCCATTCCTGTGACAGCAATTCGTGCTTGAGCGCTTGGTCGATATATCGAACGTGCCAACCCATTTTACTTCCCCCGATCGGACACAGGGGGAGCCATGGCCGCGATCCCCGGCCATGACGTCCCCCGCACAAGACATATTATTACGCGACGCGGCGCTCTTCGACCACAATCGTGCCGGCGATGCTTTCCGGCTCATAGAGCCAGCGCGCGAGCAGCCCCGCGATGACCGCGCCCGCGAGCGGCGCCAGCCAGAACAGCCAGAGTTGCGAAATATACGCGCCGCCGGCGAAGAGCGCAGGGCCGGTGCTGCGCGCCGGATTGACCGACGTATTGGTCACCGGAATGGTGATGAGGTGAATGAGCGTCAGGCCGAGGCCGATCGGAATGCCGGCAAAACCCGCCGCGGCGCCCTTCGAGGTCGAACCGATGATGATGAAGAGGAAGAAGAAGGTCGCCAGGAATTCCGTCAGCGCCGCGGCGCCGAGGCTATATTTGCCCGGGCTCAGATCGCCATAGCCGTTGGAGGCGAAGCCGCCCGCGACCCAGCCCGGTTGGCCGGACGCGATCACATGCAGAACCGCCGCGGCGACGATCGCGCCGACGACCTGGGCGATGATATAGGGAACCACGAGTTCCGAGACATGACGGCCGGCCGACCAAAGACCCACCGTCACCGCCGGATTGAAATGGCCGCCGGAAATATGGCCGACGGCATAAGCCATGGTCAAAACCGTGAGGCCGAATGCAAAGGCGACACCGACAAAGCCGATGCCGGTATGCGGGAAGGTCGCGGCGAGAACGGCAGCACCGCAGCCGCCGAACACGAGCCAAAACGTACCGAAAAACTCGGCGGCGACGCGCCTGACGAGATCGTTTTGCATAAGCCACCTCATGAGTCGCTGGAAAGACAGTCGCTGGAAGATCGCCTCTTGGCCGGAAGGACTCCGGTGACGGGCGTTTGGGAACGAAGCGCCGAATCTGCGCTCGCCGGCGCGGAGTGTGCGTCGCGCTCCCGGCGAAGTCGAGTCGCGCAGGCTTCAACTTGCGGCCCTGCCTACGCTCGGAGATTGGAAAACATGGCCGCCAGCGCCCCGCGGCCTACCGTGAGCGCGCATGCTTGCGGCGCAAAAGGACGCCGCAGAAAAGTGTGGATGGTCGCGTTAACCGCGATTCAAAAAACCAAAAAATCCGCGCCTGGGCCGGCCGGCGCATCGCTGCCGGCCAACCGCATGTATCGCGTGAAATTCTCGCGGCTCATTCCCAAGGCGTCGGTGCGGGAACCGCGCAAGGCGCTTCGGCCTCGACCGTGCCGAAGTCCGCCGGGCTGACGATCTCCAGATATTCCATGTCCGGCGAATAATCGAAGAGATAATGCGTGATCCCGGGCCGCTGATGCACGACATCGCCGGCGGAAACGAGCGTCACTTTGTCTTCATACATGAACTTCGCCCAGCCTTTGGTCATGATGACGATCTGAAACTCGGCGATGTGCTTGTGCCAGCCGGTGCCCGTGGTCGGCGGCAGATTGGCCTTGACGAGATGCGCGATCACCTTGCCGTTGGTCGCTTTGGCGATGCCGAGGTCGCGATAGAGGAAGAAGTCGCGCAAGCCCTCGCCTTTGAATTCGGTGTCGCCGGGTTTGACATGCGAGAATTGTGTTTCGTGCTCTTTCGGCGGGGTGAAATCTTTTTCCAAGACCGCGGCATGTCCTTCTGTCATGTCCAACCTCCTTCGTTCGATCGGTGCGCCGAGGGCCGGTTCAGGCCATCGCGAGCACCAGATTGCGGATCACCGGATAGATTTGCCCGTTCCAACGCCGGCCGCTGAATGTGCCGTAATGGCCGACGCCGACCTGGTAATGATGCCGCTTCAAATGCGGCCGCAGCCCATCACAGAGGCGATGCGCCGCCGCCGTCTGGCCGACGGAGCAGATGTCGTCGCGCTCGCCCTCGACGGTGAGCAGCGCGGTGCGGCGGATAGCGCGCGGATTGACCTTCTGGCCGCGATAAGTCAGCTCGCCCTTCGCCAGCGCCGCGTCCTGAAACACCGTCTTGACGGTCTCGAGATAGAATTCGGCCGGCAGATCGAGCACGGCGAAATATTCGTCGTAGAACGTCATGATCGCTTTGGCTTCCGCCTCGCGGCCGGCGCTCAAATGCTCGTAGAGATCGCGATGCGCCTTGATGTGTCGATCCATGTTCATCGACATGAAGGCGGTGAGCTGGACAAAGCCCGGATAGACGCGGCGCCCGCCGCCGGGCAGATGGCCCGGCACATGCGCGATCAGATTGTCTTCGAACCATTGGATCGGCCTCGCGGTCGCCAGCTCGTTGACCTTCGACGGGTTGACCCGCACATCGATGGGGCCGGCCATCAGCGTCATGCTGCGCGGCTCCGCGGGATGGCGCTGCTCGGCCATCACCGCCACCGCCGCCAGCGTCTGCACGCAAGGCTGACAGACGGCAAGCACATGCGCGCCCGGCCCGATGAGCTCCAGGCAGTCGATAACGTAATCGACATAATCGTCGAAGCCGAACGGTCCTTCTGAAAGCGGCACGTCGCGAGCGTTCTTCCAATCGGTGATATAGACCTCGTGATCGCGCACGAGCGTGCGTACCGTCTCGCGCAGGAGCGTGGCGAAATGGCCGGAGAGCGGCGCCACCACCAGCATTTTCGGCAGCGTTGCAGCGCTCTCTTTGGTGAAGCGGACGAGATCGCAGAAGGGCAGCGAGGCGACGATCTTCTCGTCGACCGGCACCGGCCGGCCATCGACGAGAACGCTTTCGACCCGATAGTCGGGCCGCGCGTGCGAGAGCCGCGTGCGGGCGATCAATTCGAGC
>JAJXZN010000130.1 GCA_021780015.1 Pseudomonadota bacterium | reverse complement strand
AGTAGGAATATTCTGTCGCATGATCGGCATTGTCAGGATCGCGCTGCAGCGGCCTTATACGTTCGTCGTCATGGCGATGCTGATCCTGATTTTCGGCGTCATGGCCTGGACCAAGACGCCGACGGACGTTTTTCCCGATATCGGCATTCCTGTCGTCAGCGTCGTCTGGACCTATAACGGGCTGCCGCCGGACGATATGTCGGGCCGCGTCATCTATTATTACGAACGCACGCTGAGTTCGCAGGTCAACGACATTCAGCATATCGAATCCCAGTCGCTGACCGGCTACGGCATCGTCAAAGTCTTCTTTCAGCCGAGCGTGAATATCAACACCGCCATCGCGCAGGTGACGGCCGCCTCGCAGACCGTGCTCAAGTTCCTGCCGCCGGGCATTACCCCGCCTTACGTCCTGCTCTTCAACGCTTCGAGCGTGCCGGTTCTGCAGCTGGCTTTGTCGAGCACATCGCTCTCGCAGGCGCAGCTTTTCGATTATGCGCAGAACTTTATCAGGCCGCAGCTTGCGACCGTGGCCGGCGCCGCCATTCCGTCGCCCTATGGCGGCAAGGTGCGGCAGGTGCAGGTCGATATCGACCAGCAGAAGCTGCAATCCTATGGGCTTTCGGCGCAAGACGTGGTGAACGCGCTCGCCGCGCAAAATCTCATCATTCCGATGGGGACGCAGAAGATCGGCCGGTTTGAATATGTCGTCTCGATGAACGACGCGCCGCAGTCGATTGACGAACTCAACCGGCTGCCGGTCAAACGGACCGGCAACAGCATCGTCTATATGAGCGACGTCGCTTTCGTCCACGACGGTGCGCCGCCGCAGATCAATGTCGTGCGCGTCGACGGCGCGCACGCCGTGCTGATGACGATTCAGAAGGCCGGTACGGCCTCGACGCTTGATGTCATCAACGGCGTCAAAGCCCTGCTGCCGAAGATCCGGGCGTCGCTGCCGCCGGGCCTCGACATCAAGGCGGTCGGCGATCAATCGGCCTTCGTCCAATCCTCGGTTAATGCGGTATTGCGCGAAGGCGCCATCGCCGCCGCGCTGACCGGCCTGATGATTCTGATCTTTCTCGGCAGCTGGCGCTCGACCGTCATCATCCTGGTGTCGATTCCGCTGGCCATCCTCGGCGCCATTGCGGCGCTGTCGGCGACCGGCGAGACCATTAACGTCATGACGCTCGGCGGCCTGGCGCTGGCGGTCGGCATTCTCGTCGACGATGCGACCGTGACGATCGAGAACATCAATTGGCATCTGGAGCAGGGCAAAGAGATCGAAGTCGCAATTCTCGATGGCGCACGCCAGATCGTCGTGCCGGCGACAGTCTCGCTGCTTTGCATCTGCATTGTCTTCGTGCCGATGTTCGGGCTTGGCGGCGTTTCCGGCTATCTGTTCCGGCCCATGGCGAAAGCCGTCGTCTTCGCGCTTTGCTTCTCCTACCTGCTTTCCCGCACGTTGGTGAATACGCTGGCGCGCTATCTGCTCGCCGCGCAGGCCGGACATCAGCATGGCCATGATCACCTTGCCGGAACGCCGCACAGCCACAATCCGTTGACCCGGTTTCAGCGCGGGTTCGAGCATCGGTTCGAGAATTTTCGCGGCGGCTATCGCCGTATTCTTGAACTTGCGCTCGCGCGGCGACGCACGTTTCTCATCGGATTCATGTGCGTCGTATTCGTCTCGTTCGCGCTCGCGCCGTTTCTCGGCCAGAACTTCTTTCCCACCATTACGTCCGATCAGATCAAGCTGCACGTTCGCGCCCAGACCGGCACGAGGATCGAGGAGACTTCGGCGCTGTGTGACAAGATCGAAGGTTCGATCCGCGATCTTCTTCCCGGCGGGGTCAAATCGATCGTCGACAATATCGGCCTGCCGATCAGCGGCATCAACATGGCCTATGCCAATTCCGGCAGTATCAGCGCGGCCGATGCCGATATTCTGATTTCGCTCGCGCCGGAGGAAGCCGAAAAATCCGGCGATGCAGTCGAGGCGCTGCGGAAAAAACTTCCGCGGCTTTATCCGGGCACGACCTTCGCCTTCTTGCCGGCCGATATGGTGAGCCAAATTCTCAATTTCGGCCTGCCGGCGCCGATCGACGTTCAAATCATCGGCCATGACATCGAGGCCGACCGGACCTATGCCAACAAGATATTTGCGCGGATCGCCAATGTCTCCGGCGTTGCCGACGCGCGGATCCAGCAAGCATTCAATGCGCCGACCTTATTCGTCGATGTCAACCGCTCGCTAGCCGACACGACGGGGCTCACCGAAAAAGACATTGCAATGTCGGTGCAGGACACGCTGGCCGGCAGCGTGCAAAGCGCACCGACCTTCTGGCTCAATCCCAAGAACGGCGTCTCGTATCCGATCGTGGTGCAAACGCCGCAATATTGGCAGGATACGCTCGGTGATCTCGCCAATGTCCCGGTGACCGCGACGGATACGTCGCAATTGCTCGGTGGCGTGGCGACGATCCGGCGCGGCTTCAGCAGCGCCGTCGTCTCGCATTACAATGTGCAGCCGGTCGTCGATATCTATGCGACGACGCACGGCCGCGATCTCGGCGGTGTCGCGACGGACATTCAGAAAATTCTCGACTCGACGGCGAAGGAGGCACCGCCCGGCTCGACGGTCGTGTTGCGCGGCCAGGTCAGTACGATGAAACAGGCCTACGGCCAGCTTTTTGGCGGCCTCGCCTTGGCGATCGTGCTGATCTATCTGCTCATCGTCGTCAATTTCCAATCCTGGCTCGATCCTTTCGTCATCGTCAGCGCGCTGCCGGCGGCGCTCGCCGGTATCGTCTGGATGCTCTTCGGCACCTATACGACGCTCTCCGTGCCGGCGTTGACCGGCGCCATCCTCTGTATGGGCGTCGCCACCGCCAACAGCATTCTCGTCGTCAGTTTCGCGCGCGAAAAATTGGCGCAGGGTGCCGATGCGGTCACCGCGGCGCTCGATGCCGGCGTGACGCGCTTCCGCCCCGTGCTGATGACGGCGCTCGCCATGATCATCGGCATGCTGCCGATGGCGCTTAGCGCCGAGCAGAACGCGCCGCTCGGACGCGCTGTCATCGGCGGCTTGATCTGCGCGACCTGTGCGACGCTCGTCTTCGTCCCGGTTCTTTTCGCCTTGGTTCACACCCGCCGCCCGGCGCCGCCGGCCGCTGCGCAAAATCGACACGAACATCTGGTCCAGAGCTAGACGCCAATGCATGACAACGTGACCAAATCGGTCAAGACACGCGGCAGGCTTGCCCGCAAAGTCCTATGGCGTCTGCTGCTCG
Source organism: Pseudomonadota bacterium (assembly GCA_021780015.1). Taxonomy (GTDB): domain Bacteria; phylum Pseudomonadota; class Alphaproteobacteria; order Rhizobiales; family Beijerinckiaceae; genus Methylovirgula. Next base: position 2,429 of record JAJXZN010000130.1, on the reverse strand, counting down.
TCGCCGTAGCGGCGGCGGTGCTGGCTTTTTTCGGCATTACGAGCCGCGAAAAACAGGAGAGCGATCTTGCTCGCCTGACGCAAGACGAAGCCGTTCCGACGGTCGATCTGGTCAATCCCGAACGCGGCACGGCTGCGCAGCATCTAGTCCTGCCGGGCGAAGTGCAAGCTTGGTATAGCGCGCCGATCTATGCGCGCGTCAGCGGCTACGTCAAAATGTGGTACAAGGACATCGGCGCGAAGGTCAAAGCCGGCGATGTTCTGGCCGAGATCGATACGCCGGATCTCGATCAGCAATATGAGCAGGCGAAAGGCGAGCTCGCCAAGGCCAAAGCGGACGAGGCGCTGGCCGAACTGACCGCGAAGCGCTGGCAGGCCATGCGCGCGACCGATGCCGTCTCGCAGCAGACGGCCGACGAGAAAGTCGGCGACTATAATGCGAAGAAGGCGGAGGTCGCAGCCGCCGCGGCCAATGTCGCCCGGCTCCAGGCCCTCGAAGGCTTTAAGAAGATCGTCGCGCCGTTCGACGGTGTGGTGACTGCGCGCAAAATCGATGTCGGCGCGCTGGTGAATTCGACGCCGGGCAATGCGCCGGATCTTTTCGATGTCGCCGATGTGCATGAGATGCGCATCTACGTCGATGTGCCGCAAGCTTTCAGCGCCGAGATTCACCTCGGCATGACGGCCGAGCTGAAACTGCCGCAATTTCCCAACCAGCTTTTCGTGGCGAAAGTCGCAACGACGTCCGACGCGATCTCCCAGCATTCGCGCTCGCTACTCGTCGAACTGCGCCGCAACAACAAGGACGGTCTGTTGCAGCCGGGCGCCTTCGTGGAAGTCGATTTCAATCTACCGCCGGACCCGAATGCCTTGCGAATTCCGGCTAGCGCGCTGATCTTCCGGCGGACCGGACCGGAAGTCGCGACCGTCAATTCGGACGACAAAGTAGTGCTCAAACCGGTCGTCGTCGGACGCGATCTCGGCACCGAGGTCGAAATTAAATCGGGCTTATCGCCCCAAGATCGCCTTATCAGGAGCCCATCCGATTCGGTCGCCGATGGCGAACGTGTCAGGATCGCCGGCGGTACGGCGGCTGGCCTCGAGCCAAGCGCGCATTAGCCGGTAGGAGGGGGCATGAAATATCGGGCTCTTTCGGCGCTAGCGCCGGCACTTGTGCTCGCGGCCTGCGACCTCGCGCCCGCCTATCGTCCGCCGGTGATTGCCGTGCCGGTCCATTACAAGGAGGCCGGCGATTGGCAGCTTGCGGCGCCGCGCGACGATCACGGTCCGTGGTGGCAGGTCTTTCGGGATCCAAAGCTCGACGAACTCGAACCGCAGGTCGAGGCGGCGAATCAGGATCTTGCGGCGGCGCGGGCGAATTATCTACAGGCGCGTGATTTCGTCGCCGAAGCGCAGGCGGCGCTTTATCCGCATATCGGCACCGAGGCGACCTTCTCCGACAACCGGCAATCGAACAACCGCCCGACGCGTGGCGCCAACGAGCCGGATTATTACGGGGCCAATACGATCGACGGCCAAGCCTCCTATGAAGTCGACCTCTGGGGCCGCATCCGCGACAACATTGCGGCGCACAAAGCCGACGCACAGGCAAGTTTGGCCGATCTCGCCGCTGCGCGGCTGAGCTTGCAGGCGGAGCTGGCGCGCGATTATCTCGGCCTGCGCGGCCTCGACCGGGAAATCAAGCTGTTGCGCGACACGGTCGCGGCCTACAGCGATGCGCTGAAACTGACGCAAGAGCGGTTGAGCGGCAAAATCGGGGCGCCAATCGACGTCGCCCGCGCCGAGGTGCAACTCGACACCGCGAGGGCGCAATTGGCCGATCTCAGCGGCCCGCGCGCGCTTTTCGAACACGCGATCGCGACTCTGATCGGCCGGCCGGCCTCGACCTTCACGCTCGCGCCGACGGGGCGCGGCGGGGCTTTGCCGACGATCCCGCATGGCGTGCCTTCGACCTTGTTGGAACGGCGGCCTGACATTGCCGCAGCGGAGCGCGAGACGGCCGCCGCAAATGAATCGATCGGCATCGCCCGGGCCGCTTTCTTCCCTCGCTTCACGATCAATCTTTTCGCCGGCGAGCAGGATACCGGCTTCAATCTCGTCAATCTCGGCAACAGTCTCTGGTCCGTCGGACCATCGATTTCTCTGCCGCTTTTCGACGCGGGCCGCAGGCAGGCCCATCTCGCAGCGACCGAGGCGGCCTATCTGCAAACCGTCGCGCAATATCGTGCCACGGTGCTGAAGGCGATCCAGGAGGTCGAGGACAATCTTGCCTTGTTGCGGTCTCTGCGGATCGAAGCGGCCGACGTCGATGCGTCTGCGGTTTCGGCGCAGCGCGCATCGAACCTTGCTTTGACCTCCTACAAAGAAGGCGGATCGAATTTTCTTGATGTGATCATTGCCCAGACTGCG
>JAJXZN010000261.1 GCA_021780015.1 Pseudomonadota bacterium | reverse complement strand
GCCCGCGACGCGTGCCAAGCCGCTTGGCGTGATGCGCCGGAACATTTATCGCCGAATGCGGGCTGGCCGGAGGCCGCCATGGCCGGGGCGCTCGGCCTCAAACTCGGCGGACCGCGGCTCTATGGCAAAAGCGTCGTCGACGGCGCTTTCATGGGCAACGGCCGCGCAGCTGCGACCGCGCAGGATATCCGCCGCGCCCTGAAATTTTTCCGCCGCGTCGCGCTGTTACAGATTATTGCTTATGCAGCCTTGGCGCTGATCATTTGGCGAGGCTGAGCAGCCGGTCGAGATCGAGGCAACGCTCGAGATGCGCGGCCAATTTATCGAGCGTCCGCTCGACCTGGTCTTCGTAGGCGAGGCGCGATTCGGCGCCAAATGCTTCAAGCCAAGCGCGGCGCTGATTATCGTCATTGAATAGCCCATGCATATAAGTGCCCGCGACGCGGCCATCAGCCGAACGGGCGCCCTCGTTACGGCCATCGACGAGCCGGTGCATCGGCCGTGCGCAATCAGGTCCTGAGGTGCGCCCGACATGCATTTCATAACCTTTGAACGGCGCATCACTGACGATTGCGTGGCCTTCGATGGCGAGCAAAGTCTTGTCGCCGCCCAGAATCGTTTCGACGTCGAGCAGGCCGAGGCCGGGTGTCTCGCCCGGCTCGCCTTCGATCCCATAAGGATCGGCGATCCGCCGGCCAAGCAATTGAAAGCCGCCGCAAAGGCCGAGCACGCTTTTGCCGCGACGGACATGCGCCTTGATGTCGATGTCCCAGCCTTCGGCGAGGAGCGCCATCATATCGGCGCGCGTCGCTTTCGAGCCGGGGAGGATGATCAGATCCGCATCGGCGGGCAGGGGCGTCCCGTGCCGGATCATCACCAGCGCGACGTCGGGCTCGGCGGCGAGCGGATCGAGATCGTCGAAATTGGCGATATGCGGCAGCACTGGCGTTACGATCTTGAGCGGCCGGCGTTCGCCGCTCGGCAGGAAGCGCTGGCGCGGCACTGTATCTTCGGCGGGCAATAGCGCCGCGTCGGCAAAATAGGGGACAAGGCCGAGCGCTGGCCAGCCGGAATGTTGTTCGATCGCTTTCATCCCCGCTTCGAACAGCGCGGCATCGCCGCGAAATTTGTTGATGATGATGCCGCGTATCAAAGCCGCATCGTCGGGATCGAGCACCAATTTCGTGCCGGCGACTTGCGCGATCACGCCGCCGCGGTCGATATCGCCGATCAGCACCACAGGGCAATCCGCCGCCCGCGCGAATCCCATATTGGCGATGTCATTGGCGCGCAGGTTGATTTCGGCCGGGCTGCCGGCGCCTTCCACGAGAACGAGATCGGCTTGTGCGGCAACGACAGCGAAACTCTCCAGCACAGCGGCCCGTAATTTCGGCTTCCAGCTTTGGTACTCTTGCGCCTTAGCCGTGCCGATCACCCGACCTTGCACGACAAGCTGGGCGCCGATCTCGCTTTGCGGTTTCAGCAACACTGGATTCATATGCGCGCTCGGCGCGACGCCCGCGGCGCGCGCCTGCAACGCCTGGGCGCGGCCGATCTCGCCGCCATCCGCCGTCACGGCGGCATTGTTCGACATGTTCTGTGGTTTGAACGGCATGACCGACAGGCCGCGCCTGCGATAGGCGCGGGCGAGGCCGGCGACGATCAGCGATTTGCCGACGTCGGAGCCCGTGCCCTGAAACATCAGGCGCCGCGCCACCATCAGAACTCGATTCCGGCCTGGGCTTTGACGCCGGCATCGAAATGATGCTTGACCTGCGTCATCTCGGTTACGAGATCGGCGGCAGCGATCAAGGCCGGCGGCGCGTTGCGCCCGGTGACGATGACATGCAGGTCCGGCCGGCGCTGCGCCAGCGTTTCGACTACGGACTCGACCGGCAGATAATCGTAGCGCAAGGCGATGTTCAATTCATCGAGCACGACAAGTTTGATGGTGGCGTCGTTCATCAGCGCTTTCGCTTTCGCCCAGGCGGCTTCGGCGGCGGCGATATCGCGGGCGCGATCCTGCGTTTCCCAGGTAAAGCCTTCACCCATCGTATGCCAGGCGACGAGGTCGGCAAAACGCGCCTCAAGCACCTTGCGCTCGCCGCTGGTCCAAGCGCCTTTGATGAATTGTACGACCCCGACGCGCAAGCCATGCCCGAGCGCGCGCAGCAAAAGGCCGAAGGCCGCCGTCGATTTGCCCTTGCCGCGGCCGGTGTGGACGATCAACAGGCCCTTTTCGATCGTCTTCGACGCGACCTCGCGATCCTGCGCGGCCTTGCGTTTGCGCATCTTGTCTTTATGTCGCATGTCGTCTTCAGGCGCGTCTTGCGCGATCATCATGCCTTATCTCCAACGCGCGCGACGAAACGCGTTGTTTTGACAAGCCCGCCGCGCAATGGCAAGATATTGCGGACGGTCCTTCTTCGGAAGGGAAACAGGGAATGCGGTCGGAGCGTCCTGCTCGAAGCCGCAGCTGCCCCCGCAACTGTGAGCGGCGAGCAGCCACCTAAGGCCACTGGATCCTATCACGCGATCTGGGAAGGCGGGTGGCGATGTGTTGAGCCGCGAGCCAGGAGACCTACCGTCGCGCATTGACCGTTTCGCATCGGGCGGGGTGTCCCGGGGCGAATCCCGCAGCCTGCTGCGCTACGCTCCCGATTGGGCGCGCCGGTCCTTCCACCCCGCAGAATGCAGCGGAGCTTGAGATGGCGGCGCCCGATACCCATAAGATTCCGACGACGATCGTCACCGGCTTTCTCGGCGCCGGCAAGACAACGCTGATCCGTCATTTGCTTGAACAAGCGCACGGGCGCCGGCTGGCGCTGATTATCAATGAATTCGGCGATGTCGGCGTCGATGGCGAGATTTTGCGCGGCTGCGGCGTCGAATCCTGTCCCGAAGAAAATATCATCGAGCTCGCCAATGGCTGCATCTGCTGCACGGTGGCGGATGATTTCGTTCCTGCCATCGAGGCTTTGCTGAGTCGGGGCGAGAGGCCTGATCACATCATCATCGAAACCTCGGGATTGGCGCTGCCGAAACCCTTGGTGAAGGCCTTCGATTGGCCGACGATCCGTTCGCGTCTGACCGTCGATGGGGTGGTCGCCGTCGTCGACGGCGCCGCGGTTCTCTCCGGCACGTTCGCCGACGATCCGGAGCTTGCCGCGCAACAACGCGCTGCCGATCCGTCGCTCGATCACGACAATCCGCTCGAAGAAGTCTTCGAGGACCAGCTGCTTTGCGCCGATATGGTTGTGCTCAACAAAAGTGACTTGCTGTCTGCTGACGAGAAGGCACGGGCGCGCGCGCAGATCGGGGCTCTCTTGCCGCGCGCGGTCAAGATCGTCCTGACAAGCGAAGGCCGTGTCGATCCCGAACTGCTGCTCGGCCTGGAAGCGGCGGCCGAGGACGATATCGAAGCGCGCAAGTCGCATCACGATGACGAGCCGGAGCATGACCACGACGAATTCGAAAGTTTCGTCCTCGACGTCGGCCCGCTCGCCGATCCGGAGCAGTTTATCGCCAAGCTCAGCGCGATAGCCGAGCAGCACGATGTGCTGCGGATGAAAGGATTTTTTGCGGTTGCCGACAAGCCGATGCGGCTTCTGGTACAAGGCGTCGGGCGCCGCTTCCGCCAGCATTTCGACCGGCCGTGGCGCAAAGACGAACCACGTCACGGACAGCTCGTCGTCATCGGCGAGACGGGTCTTGATCGCGCCGCGATCGCCGCGGCTGTCGCCTAATCTCGATGCACCTTCTGCGCACCACAACGCGGACGATCGACGAGGCGGAGAGCGCTGTCGATCTCGGCCAGACGCCCGGGAAAATCGTCTTCCTGTCTTTTTCCGACAGTGACCTTGGGCTCGTGGCAGCCGCGCTCGAAGGTCACGCAGACGCCGACGTGCGCCTCGCTTCGCTGGCCTCGTTGCGCCATCCTTATTCGGTCGATCTTTATATCGAAACGGTCGTGGCGCAGGCGCGCTTCGTGCTCGTGCGGCTTCTCGGCGGGCTGGATTATTGGCGCTATGGCGCGCAGGAATTGGCTGCGGTGGCGCGCCGGCAGAAATTCGATCTCGCGCTCATACCGGGCGATGGCCGCGCCGATCCGCGGCTCGACGAACTCTCGACCCTGCCGGCCGACATGCTGCGCGCGATCGCCGGCGCCTTCGACAATGGCGGTGTCGGAAATCTTGTGCATCTCTTCGCCTGGATCGCGCGGCGTGGTGATGGGGCGACGGAGCCGCCGCCGGCGCCGCAGGGCGTGCCGGCCTTCGGGCTTTTCGCCGCCGCGTGCCGTGCGGGCGCGATCGAGGCGCCCCTCGCAATCATTGTTTTTTATCGCACCTATCTTCTCGCCGGCGATGTCGCACCGATCCTGGCCGTCGCCGACGCTTTGGCCGCACGTGGTCTGCGCGTGCTTGCGGCCTATGTGCCGAGCCTCAAGGACAGCGAGGCGGCGTCCTGGCTCATTGAGCTTCTCGCGCGCGAAAAACCCGATGTGATTCTCAACTCGACGGCTTTTGCGGCGCGCATGGACCAAGCGCAAAGCCCGCTCGAAACGGCTGATGCGCCCATCCTGCAGATGATTCATGCCAGCACGTCGCGCGCTGCCTGGGCCGCGGATATGCGTGGGCTTGGCGCGGCAGATCTCGCGATGAATGTGGTGTTGCCGGAGCTCGACGGGCGCATCATCACGCGGCCGATTTCCTTCAAGGAAGAAACCGAACGCAGCCCGGCGCTGCAATTCACCCGCATCATGCATCGGCCGGACCACGGGCGGATCGATTTCGTCGCCGATTTGGCTTGGGCCTGGGCACGATTGCGGCGGCTGCCGCGCAACGACCGGCGGCTCGCTTGCATCCTGTCCGATTATCCGGCCAAAGCTGGCCGAGCCGCCTATGCCGTCGGTCTCGATACGCCGGCAAGCCTCGCCGGAATTGCCGCGGAGCTCAAAGCGGCGGGCTACGACATCGCGACGCCCGACGATTGCGGCGTGTTCATTCGCGCCCTCGCAGAATCCGCGCCCATGGAAGCTTTTTCGCTCGATGATTATCGCGCGGTCTTTGAGGAATTGCCTGCATCCTTGCGCGACGCGATCGATGCGGCCTGGGGCGCGCCCGAGGCGGATTCGCATGTCGCGCAGAACGCCTTCCGTTTCCGCGCCCTGCGTCTCGGCAAGCTGATCGTGGCGATCCAGCCCGATCGCGGCGCGGTCGCGAACCGCAAGGGCGACTATCACGATGCGCGGCTGCCGCCGTCGCATTTTTATGTCGCCTTTTATCTGTGGCTGCGGCACGCCGAGCGGATCGATGCGATGATCCAGCTCGGCACGCATGGCACGCTCGAATGGCTGCCTGGCAAGGCGACGGCGCTCTCCGATGCTTGCGCGCCCGAAGCGCTGCTCGGTCCGGTGCCGTTGATCTATCCGTTCATCGTCAACAATCCCGGCGAGGCCGCGCAGGCCAAGCGCCGTGCCGGCGCCGTGATCGTCGGCCATTTGACGCCGCCGCTCGGGGCCGCCGGCGTCGGCGGCGATCTCGCTGAATTTGAGGCCTTGTTCGACGAATATGCGTCGGCGCAGCAGATGGACCCGAAGCGCGCTGCGCTCATCGCCGAGACCATTCTCGCCCGGGCGAGCGAGTCGGGGCTTGCGAGCGAGGGGGGCGTCGCCCTCGACGTGCCGCAGGAGGAAGCGCTCGCCAAGCTCGACGCGTGGCTTTGCGAC
>JAJXZN010000018.1 GCA_021780015.1 Pseudomonadota bacterium | reverse complement strand
TTTTACGTGGCCGAGGGCAGGCTGTCCTGCCAGTTGTACCAGCGCAGCGCGGACATTTTCCTCGGCGTGCCCTTCAATATCGCTTCTTACGCGTTGCTCACCCACATGATGGCGCAGCAGCTCGACCTGGAGGTGGGCGAGTTCATCTGGACAAGTGGTGATACGCACGTCTACAACAACCACGTGGAACAGGTGAAGACGCAGCTTTCTCGGAAGCCGCGCTCGTTGCCGACGTGCTCGCTGAGATCATGCGCCAGCGCCTCGACCGCCAAATTTCTCTCACGTGGCCGGCAGCGGCCCGCGAATCGCATGTGACATTCGGACGCCGGCGCGGCTAAAGGCCCGGCGATTGCGCTGAGCCGGTTTGATTTTGCTGCGGTTTTGTACCGCTGATGCCCTGTCTGTGCGTTTGGTGGAGAAGCGAGCGGCTGTCATATGGCGGTCACCGTCTTCCGTTTTGGTGATCCAGACGGCGCGTGATTTGGATTTGCCGGGGGTGGTTATGGCCAATCTTCCGACGCCGGAGCCGACCGATCAGCAGATGATGCAGGCTACCCTTCGCATGGCATGGGCCCAGAGATTGCGCAGCGCCGATCTCGCCGCGGTTCATCTGATCTCGCGCTCGGCGCGACCGAAGATCGGCCGTGTGTCCGCCATCGCGATCAGCAAGCTTGGCAATAGCTGGCTCTATCTGATCATCGTGCCGATCATTTTCAGCGGCCTCGGCCGCGAAGGCTTCCGTGTCATCTTCCTTGGCGCGCTGAATGCCGGCCTGCTCCACCTCATGTTCCCGATCATCAAGCGCAAGATCGGCCGGCCGCGGCCCTATCAGGCCGATCCCAAGCTGCAATCGCTGCTCACCGTGCTCGACGAACATTCGTTTCCGAGCGGCCATACGATGACGCTGTCCGGCGTGCTGACCCCTGTCGTGCTGGTTTGGCCGGGGGCGATTCTCTCCGCGATCGTCTTGCTGCTTCTGATGGCTTGGTCGCGCATCGCCACCGCGCACCATTATCCGAGCGACACATTCGCCGGCGCGATTCTCGGCATCGTCCTCGCCTATCCGCTGTCGATCCTCGTTCTCGCTCTTTGGTGAGCGTCAGATCACGATGCTTTCGGATCGAATCGATCCGAAAGCATAAACGTGATCGATTCTAAGAGTTTAGAGCGGGATTTTTGCGAAAAACCGCTGACACTTTTTCGCATCCCGCTCTAGGGCGCGACCGGTGCGTGTGCGACACCCTTTCGTTCGAGTTCATGCGCCACGCGCAAGATGAGGTCTTCGCGCCAGGGCGGCCCGATGATCTGCACGCCGATCGGCAGGTGTTCGCCAGGCGTCCACAAAGGCACGGTCAAAGCCGGCAGACCGATGAAGGAAATCGGCTGGGTGTAGAGGCCGAGGTTGGCGCGCACCGGCACGTCGGCGCCATCGATCTCGATTGTCTTTTGGCCGGAGAGCGGCGCCCGGCATGGCGTCGCCGGCGTCAGGACGATGTCGACCTCCTCGAAGAGCGCGTTGATGCGGCCGCGAAACCAGGCGCGCAGCTTTTGTGCGCGAAGAACAGCTTCGGCCGGGATCATCGCCCCGGCAAACAACCGGTCGCGCACCGCGGCATCGAAATCCTGCGGGCGTTGACGCAGTCTCGAAAGATGAAAGGCGGCGCCTTCCGCGGCGGTGATGACGAAAGCCGCAGCGCGTGCCGCCGCAGCCGACGGCACGACGACGTCACGCGTCGCGCCGAGCGCGGCTGCGACCGCGTCAACGGCGGCAAAACATTCGGGGCGGCCGCTGCGGCGAAAATAATCCCCCGCCACGGCGATGCGCAGGCCGGTCGCGCCTTGCGAAAGCAATGGTAGGACGTGCTCCGCCTCGCGCGCCGCTTGCGCCGGATCACCGCTATCCCTGCCCTGCATCGCGTCATAGGCAAGTGCGAGATCGCCCGCGGAGCGTGCCAGAACGCCGACATGGTCGAGGCTCGCGACGAAGGGAAAGACGCCGCGGCGCGACAGCCGGCCATAGGTCGGTTTGAGGCCGAAGAGCCCACAGAGCGAGGCCGGCACCCGAATCGAACCATTGGTGTCGGAGCCGAGTGCGAATGCGACCATGCCCGACGCCACGGCGCCGGCCGAACCGCCGGACGATCCGCCGGTCATATGGCGCGGATCATGCGGGTTGCGCGAATCCCCGTCGTGCACATTCTCGCCGGTGAAGCCATAGGCATATTCGTCCATGTCGAGCGCGCCCAGGAGAACGGCGCCCGCCGCCTCGAGCTTCTCGACGACGAAAGCATCGGTCGCCGCGGCCGCATTGTCGCGATTGATTTTCGATCCGGCGCGGGTGACGACACCGGCCACGTCGTAAAGATTTTTCACCGCATAGGGCACGCCGGCGAGCGCGCCGCGCGGCGCGTGCCCGGCATCAATGGCTGCCGCTTTGGCCAGGGCGCGCGCACGCGTGATATCGGTGAAGGCGTTGAGCTGCGGATTGCGCGCATCGACATGCCCCAGCGCCGCCGCGGTGACGGCGCGGGCGGACATCTGCCCGCTCGAAACAGCCGCTGCTATGTCACGGGCCGCGGCGCGCAGAACGTCAAGCGTCAGGCTCATGCCCGGAACACCGGCGCCGGCTCGGCAAGATCGTCGAGCGCGACGTCGCCGACGAGGCCGATCTGCCTTGCGATCAGACGCAAATTGGCGAGGATTTCGGCGCGGTCGCCGCGCTCGATCGGCAAGTCGAGGAGAGCTGCCATGGCATCGCACCAGGCGGCCAGCGATGCATCATCGATCATAACAGCGCCATCTTACAGTATCGATCGCATCAGATCTGCCCGAAAACCGCTGCGCACTTTTCGGTCCGATGCTGCTTATTCCGCCGCGATTTTCAAGGCGCCGCGGATCGTGCTGCGCAGCTCATCGATCGGTGCGAGTTTGCCGTCGCGCTCGATATGCCAGAAGGTCCAGCCGTTGCAAGCCGGCAGGCCTTGCGCAAGCGCGCCGACCTTATGGATCGAGCCGATGATGGCAAGCTCGGAGCCGGCGCCGACGAGAGCCAGCGTTCCGTCAGCGCGCACGAGCGCGCGATGGCGCTTCTTTTCGTCGATGAGCACCGCACCGGGGGCGATGAGGCCGGCTTCAACCACCGAGGCGAAAGCGACACGCGGCTGCGATCGCTTGCTTGGGGCGGCGCTGATTGCCTCATCGGGATAGGGCGTGACGGCGGCGATGCGCGCCCGTGCGGCAGCCGCATAAGTCTTGTCGCGCTCGATGCCGATGAAACTGCGGCCAAGCCTTTTGGCGACGGCGCCCGTCGTGCCGGTCCCGAAAAACGGGTCGAGCACGAGATCGCCGGGCTGCGACGCCGCCTGCAGCACGCGCGCAAGGAGGGATTCGGGCTTCTGCGTCGGATGCGTCTTGCTTCCGCCCGCATCCTTCAATCGTTCCGCGCCGGTGCAGATCGGCAGAAACCAGTCCGAACGCACCTGGCAGTCTTCGTTGCCGGCTTTGAGCGCTTCGTAGTTGAACGTGTAGCTTTTCGCACCGGCGCCCTTTGCCGCCCAGATCAATGTTTCATGCGCGTTGGTGAACCGGCGGCCGCGGAAGTTCGGCATCGGATTGGCCTTGCGCCAGACGATGTCGTTCAAAATCCAAAAGCCGAGATCCTGAAGGATCGTGCCGACGCGGAAAATGTTGTGGTAGGAGCCGATGACGAAGATCGTCGCATTGTCCTTCATCACCCGCCGGACGCCGCTGAGCCAATCGCGGGTGAAGCGATCATAGTCGCCGAAGCTCGCGAACTTGTCCCAATCATCATCGACCGCATCGACCAGGCTCTGGTCCGGCCGTGACAGGGACTGTTCGAGCTGCAGATTGTAAGGCGGATCGGCGAAGACGAGATCGACGCTCGCCTCCGGCAGGCTGGCAAGTTTCTCCAGGCAGTCGCCGATGAGAATCTCGTTGACGGGAAGAACGTTGTGTTGGGCTACCGGAGAAGCAACGGCCGGGACAAGCCTGCGCGAGTGCTCAGTACGCAAGACCTTTAGCTGAGACTTCGTGGCGGCAGTCCCGGCACGTGCGATACGCATAGACACTCACCGGATACGCGACGAACAACGACAATTTGCGCGAAGCCGGTAAAATCCGCGTTTAGGATGATGACGCGAACCTGTCCCTTTTCTGAACGATTTGATTAAAAGAAACTTGCCGCCGAGCCTAAGCGGCCGGCTCCGCCCTGAACGGCGAGAAGCTCAAGCGGTGATAGGGAGAGGGCCCGTGTTTGGCGATCGCGGCGAGGTGCTCCGGGGTCGCATAACCGACATGGCGGCTGAATCCATAGACCGGAAACAGACCGCATAAACGCGCCATCAGGCGGTCGCGCGTGACTTTTGCAACGATCGAGGCCGCGGCAATCGACAGCGAGCGCGCGTCGCCGCCGATGATCGTCTCGCCGGCGCAGCACAGCGCCGCCGGCAGATCATTGCCGTCGACGAGCGCATAGCTCGGCGCGACGGCGAGCGCGGCAAGCGCCCGCCGCATCGCAGCAAGACTAGCCTGACGGATGTTGATGGCGTCGATCTCCGCCGCACTCGCAAAAGCGACCGACACGGCTACAGCATGCCGCATGATCTCTTCGTAAGCGGCTTCGCGCTCTTCTGCGGTCAGCGCCTTCGAATCATTGACACCCTTCGGCAAGCGGGCCGGATCGAGAATCACAGCCGCCGCAGCAACCGGCCCAGCCAGCGGACCGCGCCCGACTTCATCCATTCCGGCGATCGGCCAGACGGATTTCCTGGCCAATTGCCGCTCATAGCGGAAATGCGGCAAAGAGGGCTTCTTGACCATGCCTGAGCCTTGTGGGCGCCCCCGCCCGAGCCAGGCTCTTAGCCCCAAGATCGCAAGCCGCGCAATCCATTGCATGGCGAAGCTCACAGCAATTCGAGCTGCAATTGCTCGTTTTGCCGCTTCGGCGGCGTGAAAAGATCGTGCCGCAGCCGGATTCGCGTCTTGGCAAACCCGAGCTTTGCGGCCGCCGCCTCGAACCTGCGACCGATCATCCAGGCATAGGGGCCCGAGCCCGTCATCCGCTTGCCGAATTGAGACTCATAGATCTTGCCATCGCGGGTCGAGCGGATGAGCGAAAGGACATGGCGCGCCTTGCTTGGATAATGCGCCAGCAGCCATTCGCTGAAGAGATCGCTCAATTCGAGCGGCAGGCGCAGCATGACATAACCCGCCTCGCGCGCGCCGGCGGCATGAGCGCGGGTCAGGATCGTCTCGATCTCAGCATCGTTGAGGCCGGGAATGATCGGCGCCACCATCACGCTCGTCGGTATGCCAGCTTCGGCCAGCGCTTCGATCGCCGCGAGACGCTTCTCCGGACTGCTGGCACGTGGCTCCATGCGGCGGGCAAGGAGAGGGTCAAGCGTCGTCACCGACAGGGCGACCTTGACGAGACCTTTTTCGGCCATAGGCTTCAGAAGATCGAGATCGCGTAGAATCAAGGCCGATTTGGTGACGATGCCCACCGGATGATTGGCGCTGGCCAGAACTTCGAGCAGCTGCCGCATGATCCTGTGCTGCCGCTCGATCGGTTGATAGGGATCTGTATTGGTACCGATTGCGATTGTTTTCGGTTGATAATTTTGCGCTGCCAATTCGCGTTCGAGCAGCCGCGCTGCATCCGCTTTGGCGAAGAGCTTGCTTTCGAAATCGAGTCCCGGCGACAGGCCCATATAGGCATGGGTCGGGCGCGCGAAACAATAGATGCAGC
>JAJXZN010000253.1 GCA_021780015.1 Pseudomonadota bacterium | reverse complement strand
GACGCAACGGCAACGACGAATCCTCACGAGCGACCCGCACTTTCCGGACATGACCCGGCAGGGGCGACATTTATCTGCCGCCTTATAGCAGGTTAACGGGCCGCCGGTCTTCCCCTATTCGCCGGAGGGGTAAAGAGGGCCGCGCGCTACTCGGTGATGACATAGGCAATACTGTCGGCAAGGTCGCTGAGCCCATCGAGCTGGTCGCTGTTGCTGAGGATCGAGACGGAAAACCAGCGGCCGTCCTTCTGGCGGACGATCTCGTTGTAGGAGGTATAGCCGGGGACGGCGCCGGAATGGCTGTAGACCGCCGCGTCGTCCTTCTGCTCGTAGAACCAGCCCATGCCGTAATAGGTCGTCGGCGAGACCCGAGCCTGGCCGGAGAGCAGGGTGTCGCGGATGTCCGGCGGGACGATTTTGGGATCCATCAGCGCCTTGTCCCAGGCGAAAAGATCGACCGCGCTGCTGACCGCGTCGGCGCTGCCTTTCAGCCAGTCCGGATGGATGAAGGCGGGGCGCCGCCGGCGGCCATAATCGGGCAAGGCCCAAGTTGCCGTCTGGTCGCTGAGCGCCGCGGACACGGGTTTTGCCGGCCAGACCGAAGCATCGGGGTCGAAGGAGGCCGGCTTGTCGTCGATGAAGCGCGTCTCATCCATGCCGGCGGGCTCGAAGATCCGCTTGCGCAGAAGCGCGTGATAGCTCTCGGGCTGCGCCTTGCCGGGCAGGACCGACTGCTCCATCAGCTCGGCGAGCAGGAAGTAGTTGGTATTGCTGTAATCGAAATCGTCCGAGGCGACCGAAGGCGGCTCTTTTTCGATATCGCGGAACAAGACATCGGCGCTGATCGGTTGCCAAGGGTCGGCCCCGTCCGGCGGGCGGCGGGTGAAATTCGGCAGGTTCGACCGCATCGTCAGCAACCGCCCGACCGTGAGCCAGGGTTGCGCTTTCCAGAAAGGATCATTGCCGAACACGGCCGACAGCGGGGTGGTCAGCGCCAAACGGGCGTGGGAATGCGCCGCGATTGCGCCGCTCTTGATCAACTCGAGGGCAGCGGCGGCGGTGAATTGCTTGGTGATCGAGCCGATCTCATAAAGCGTGCGCCCGGTGACCGGCTTGCCGTCGCTGGCGCCATAGCCTTTCGACGCAACCATCCGGCCGCCAACGCCGATCGACAGGCTAAGGCTCGGTAAAGTCGCGTCGTCGGCGCCATTGAGTTCACGGAAATGCGCGACGATCTGGTCGACCTGTGCCGATTTGCTGGGCGACCAGGACTGCGCCGCCGCCGGGCTTGCGAGCAAAAGACAGAGGACAAGACTCGCCATCCCCCCGGCGCGCATCCGTGCCGGGCTGGCATAAGCGGGGCTGACATGGCCCCGGCCTCCATGGCGTGTGATGTTCAGCCAATTGATCATGCGGACCCGCTTTCGCGCCGCCGCTGCACGCGTCTGTGCTGCGTCGCAAAACTGACACAGACTAGACAACATGGGCGAAACCAGACGCCGTATCAAGAAGCAGGTTTCGGGCCGGACCGGGTTTTGCCCTGGGATTCGAGGCGGATATGTTGAAATTGATCGAATTGCCGCAGGTCATGGCGCGGACGGCCGAGGCCGCTGCAACGCCGGCTGCGCGCTTGCCCAATGCCGCGTACAGGATTCGGTTCCCTGGCGCGCCGAGCCGCAACGGGTGGGAATCTCTGGCAAAGTTTCCCGGATTGGCCGGCAAAAACGGAACTTTTCTGCGCTCTGCGCCGGGTTAAGGTCAGCCGCGCGAACTCTCATGGCGGCCGGCGGACGCCGCTGTGCCCGGGTCGCGATCCGGATGCCCCCAAGCCTTGGGCGTTTCCCGCGTGCGGGAAACGCCCATTTTTCTGAAGCGGCAGCGCTCAGGCCGAATGCGGCGCGATGCGGCTTGCTTCGGCGAGGAACCACGTCCGCCGCTCGGTCTCATCGATATAGACTTCGAGCTGACTCGTCGTCGCGACGTCGCCGTGCTCCTCGGCGACTTCATGGGCGGCGCGCAAATGCTTGGCGAGCTCGCCATTGTCTTCGCGCAACTCGGCCAGCATGTCCTGCGGCTCGACGAAAGGCGCGTCGTTGTCGAGGATGCGCTGGGTGCGGGCGATCTCGCCGATCGAATGGAGGGTGACACCGCCGATCTTGCGGACGCGTTCGGCGAGCACATCGGTCATGGCGAAGATCTGATCGGATTGTTCGTCGAGCAGCAGGTGATAATCGCGGAAATGCGGACCGCTCATGTGCCAATGGAAATTCTTGGTCTTGAGATAGAGCGCGAAAACGTCGGCGAGGGCGAGGTTCAGCGCGGCGGCAATGTCGCGCACCGCATTGGCGCCGAAGCCGGTCGGCGTCGCCAAAGCCGGGGGTACGCCTTCCGCATGGTTCTTCGCCTGCGAGCTCGATTTGCTGGACATTCTATACTCCTCTTCGGCACGATACGGCGCCCGCGCGATGTCGGACCGCCGTCATATCTGGGGCGCGGACTCGCGGGGGCGAGGCCGGCGGGAAAGTTCTATGCGATTTCCCCCAATTGCGCGTCGGCTTTTTTTGTATCTGTTGGTCTAGGTCCGCGCTTGATTTTGTCGGCGGTCGTTGCCAGCACGGCAAGATCAGCGTGCATTTGCTCGAAGCAGAAGCCGAGAGCAAAGACGCGTTCTACGGTGTCGGTTGCTACATTTTGCAGCAAATGATCGCGACGGATGCCGGTGAAAGCCGCGGCAAAATCCGCGAGCGCCTTATCGATCGCATCGAGCGGCGCCGGCTCGCTGCGCGCGGTCAGGGCCGCGGCGCAAGAGATGAGAAATTCCCGCGCCGCGAGACTGAAGTGTTCGATCGGCGCCTCGAGGCGCTCGAGCACCGGAGGCGGCAGCGGCTCGATCGCCGCCCGGCCCATCAAGACGATATCGTGGCGCAGTCTGAGCGTCACGTCGATCAAGGGCTGCGGATCCGGGTCCGAATTGAGATAGGCCGAACGCTCCCGCGCCGCCTCGATATTGATCGCGGCGAGTTTGCGGAACGCCTCGCCGACGCGGCCTTGCAGTCTCTGCGCCGGCGTATCCGGCCGGCTGATCTTCAGATCGGCGACGAGGACAGGCAAAAGATCGGCCATGCGGGTCAATATTTTCGCGGTGGCCTCGTAGACGAGCCCGTGGGCGCGCTGCGGCAGAACGAGGAAGGAAACCGCGAGTGCCGTCACGCAGCCGACGGCGACTTCGATAACGCGGTAAGTTGCCGATTGCAGCGGGCTCGCATGGGTGATGGTCGGCAGCAGCAGCACCATCACGGCGGTGAAGGGCGCCGCGGCAAAGCGCGAATTGGAACTCGCAAGCAACGACAGCGGCCCGACGGCGACAGCCAAAGTGACAGCGATCTCGAGGTTGGTGTCGTGCGGGAAGATCAAGCCGACAAGGCCGCTATAGACGGCGCCGCCGAGCGTGCCGGCCATATAGTCGATCGTCGCAATCAGCGATTTGCCGACACTCATCTGCGTCAGGATCACCGCAGTCAGCACGGCCCAAAGCGCCCAGGGCAGGTGCAGCCATTGCGAAATGCCAAAAGTCAGAGCGGCAGCGACCGTCATGCGCAAAGATAGGCGCAATTGGGGCCGCCGCTCCGCCAGGCGCGCCAATAGCCAGGTTCGGGCGCGCGTCAAAAATTCCATCCCTGCCTTCGTTCTTTAACGAGTGCTTCCGCGCGTCCGATCGAAAAGTCTGAAACTTTTTCGGACCATGCTTCAGGTCGGCGGCAGGGCTTTCTTGGCGTCGAGGGCGAGGACGACGAGGGTCGCGCCGCCGAAAACCATATTGATGCCGAGCAGCAGGCCGATCGCCCAGAAGGCCGAGCTCGGCAATTGCAGGAAGATCAGCACGGCAAGGATCAAATCGACGACGCCGCTCGCCACCATCCAGCCCCAGCGGCCGGGCAGGTTCTGGCGATATTCGCTGGCGAAGACGATCGACGAAAAGCCCTCGATGATGAAGAAGACGATCAGCAGCAGGGTCAGCGAGACCGCGCCGTTGCCGGGCTTGGCGATCAGCAAAAAGCCGACGGCGATGGCGAGAATGGCCGAGAGCAGCGACCACCAGAAACCGGGCGCCGGGCGCAGCGAGAAGGTCGAGACGAGGCCGACGCCGCCGCTGATGAGCAGCAGCCAGCCGAAGAATATGGTGAACGCGAGGGTCGCGATCAGCGGCACGGCGATCGCCGCAGCCCCCAGAATGATCAGAACGATTCCTTCGATCAGGAAATAAGTCGTATGGCGCTTGAGCGCCGTGACGACCCGCTGCTCAACTCCGTCAAGCGTTGGGTTAAGGCTCATGGTTGATCTCCTGGAATGGACATGATGCGGCGGACGCCCGTCATTCTACGGCAAACAAAGTGCTTTGACCTCTGACAAAGGTCAAACCCCGGCCCTCGCGCACGGATTTTGGCCATTTTGAACCGGTCCCGGCCCCGAAGCCACTTGACGGCGCCCCCCGATCGCAGTGAATGAATGATATGAAAAGCCAATAACAGGGAGGTCTCATGGCCAGCCATCTTGCCGGTGCGGAAACTGCAGAAGTCGATTTTGCCGAACACGTGCAGACCTACCGCCTGTTCACCAACGGGATGAAATACGGCGCCGTCGCCGTCATCGCCATCCTCATCCTCCTCGCCATCACCACCCTCTAGAGCAGCGCCGGAACCGGCGCCCGCGCAGTTTGGTCAAGGCCAGCTTGGCTTGGGCGCCGCCGTTTTGACGTCGCGGACGGCTTTGGTCTTCCAGATTCGCCCGGATTGTGCCGGGCCATCCTGCGAAGGCAGGATGCTTTGGTTATTCGATGGGAAGCTTATCCATGCGCATAGCCGTGCCTGCTGAAACCGATGCCGCCGAAGCCAGAGTGGCGGCAACCCCCGAGACGGTCAAAAAGCTGATCGCCCTCGGCGCCAGTGTCGCAGTCGAGACCGGCGCCGGCCGCAAATCGTCGATTCCCGATAGCGATTATGCCGCCGCAGGGGCGACGATCGCGCCCGACGCCGCGGCCGCCATGGCCGGCGCCGATATTATTCTCAGGGTGCGGCGTCCCAGCGGCGCCGAGCTTGCCGGCGCCAAAAAGGGCGCGCTGCTGCTCGCCATCCTCGACCCTTACGGCCATGTCGACGCGCTGCAGCACCTGGCGGATGCCGGTGTCAGCGCTATCGCCATGGAGCTGATGCCGCGCATCACCCGCGCCCAGGTGATGGACGTGCTGTCGAGCCAGGCCAATCTCGCGGGCTATCGCGCCGTCATCGATGCCGCTGCCGAATATGGCCGCGCCTTGCCGATGATGATGACCGCGGCCGGCACCGTGCCGGCAGCCAAGGCCTTCATCATGGGGGTCGGCGTCGCCGGATTGCAGGCGATCGCCACGGCGCGCCGGCTCGGCGCCATCGTCACCGCGACCGACGTGCGGCCGGCGACCAAGGAACAGGTCGAATCGCTGGGCGCCAAATTCATCGCGGTCGAGGACGAGGAATTCAAACAGGCCGAAACCGCCGGCGGCTATGCCAAGGAAATGTCGGCCGCCTATCAGGAAAAACAGAAGGCGCTGACGGCCTCGCATATTGCCAAGCAGGATATTGTCATAACGACGGCGCTGATCCCCGGACGTCCGGCGCCCAAACTGATTACCGAGGAGATGATCGCCTCGATGCGGCCAGGCGCGGTGATCGTCGACCTCGCGGCCGAGCGCGGCGGCAATACGGCGCTCACCAAGCCGGGCGAAAAGGTCATGACCGGCA
>JAJXZN010000093.1 GCA_021780015.1 Pseudomonadota bacterium | reverse complement strand
TCGAACACGCCCGGCGTCGTCGATCCGACGAATCCCGTCCCGGCGCAAAACTTTCGCATCGTGGCGCAGGTCGATGCGCTCGGCCGCTTCCGCTTCACCAAGACGAATGCCTATAGCGGCAACAACGGCCGCGCCGCGATCCTGAACGATAGCGGCCGCGTTCCGCTCATTTACACCGCGGGCAATGCCGGCAACGGCTCCAATCCGCAGCCGAACGGTGTCATCCTCGGCGCCGGCGCGCAGATTCTCGACGCGTCGAAAGAGCCGGAAGCGTCGCAAGCGCCGGGTCAACCGACGCCGGTCGGCAGCTTCAGCGTGACTCAACTCGGCCTGAAGGCCGATAAAGTCGGCAAGGACACCAATTTCCGCGGCCTGACCGTCTTCGACAACGTCGTCTATCTGACCAAGGGCAGCGGCGGCAACGGCGTCAACACCGTCTATTTCATCGACACTTCGGGCTTCGATGGCAATGGCAAGCCTTTGGCCTGCCCGAACGGCACGGGCGTTCCGCGCGCCGCTGCAGGTCTGCCGACGGCGCCGATCAGCTTCAACGCAGCGAATCTGCAAAGCCAGGGCGTGACGCCTTACAATATGTGCGTGCTGCAAGGCTTCCCGACCAATTCGGCGAAGAGCGCCACGCTTTTCCCCTTCGGGCTCTGGTTCGCCAATGCCAAGACGCTCTATGTCGCCGACGAGGGCAATGGCACGGCGACGTTCAGCGGCGGACGCTTCACGGCCGCGGCGGCGCAGACCAATGCGGGCCTGCAAAAGTGGGTCTTCAACGATGCAACCGGTAACTGGCAATTGGCCTATACTTTGACGGCCGGCCTCAATCTCGGCGTGCCTTACACGGTGCATGGCTATCCGACCGGCAACAACGCCGCGACCGGACTGCCGTGGTCGCCGGCGACCGACGGGCTGCGCAACATCACTGGCAAGGTCAATCCTGACGGAACGGCGACCATTTGGGCGATCACCTCGACGGTGAGCGGCAATGGCGACCAAGGCGCCGATCCGAACGAATTGGTTGCGATCACCGACACGCTTTCCGCGACGGCGCTGCCGGCGACCGAAAGCTTCAAGACGGTCCGCACAGCGGGGTTCGGCGAAGTGCTGCGGGGTGTCTCCTTCACGCCGCGCTTTCGTGAGCTTTCCGAGCGTTAAACGGGTTCGCTTGCGCCTGGGTCTCGCCGGCACCCGGCGCGGGCTGCTCTGACGAACGAGGCGGCGGACGTTCCGCCGCCTTGATTTTATCCGCCCGCCGCGCAGACTCGTATGCTGATTCGAGACGACCGCAAGCATGTCGACCATCACGCCGCCCGAAGGCATCAGCGAAGGCGATTACGAGGCGATCGAGGCCGCGGTGGTCGAGACCGTGCGCGGGCGCTGGTTTCTTGCCGAATATGCCCGCCGCAGCCGCGTCGACGAGGTCCGCCAGATGCTCGATGGCCTCGCCCGGCTCGAGCAGACCGTGCGCGACCAGCATCTGCCGGCCGACCCGTCGATCCGGCTGTTGGTGCAGCGTCTCAAGGATGTGTCGCAGACGCTTGAAGGTCTCGCGGCGAATATGCGCGGCGACGGGATCGACGAGCATTATTGCCGCGATATCGAAGCGCAGGCGCGCGCCGTCGGGGGGCTTTTGCGCAGTGCGCCGCAAGTGAGCCCGCCGAATGTCAAAGCCGAGGTGGCAAGAGAGGCCCCCAGGGTCGAGCCGAAACCCGCGCCGCTGCCGCCGCCTTCGGTTCGTGCCCCAGACCCGCTACCGCCTGTCTGGCCTGCGCCGGACGTTGCGATGGCACCGCGCGCCGAACCGGGCGCGCTGAAACGGCTCGACCGGCTCTCGACAGCCGAGAAGGTCGCGCTCTTTTCTTAAACGCTTTTTTCAGCGGGAACTTTGCTGCCGTCCCGGGGTTTCCGGGGCAGCCGTTCGTCGGCCTTGGAGGGGAGGGAGCGATGCAGCTCGTGCTTGGAATCATCATCGGAATCCTGCTGACCATCGGCACCGCCTTCGTGCTTGATTCCGGCCGCTCGCCCGTCTGCCCTGCCGGCGGGATCGGCTGCCCCATCGTCAATTGGGACGAAGCCGACACCCGCTTCCACCACGCCAAAGAGGGGGTCGAATCCGCCTGGCATCGGCTTGTCCACAGCTAGCGCGCGTTCGATATTTCAAACGGAATCGTTTAGTATCCGGGATCGTTGAATGTCCCGGAGCGAGATGTGGGTATCGAAGGTCGCGACAAGGCCAAGGCGTTGGAGGCGGGTGCACTCGCCGTGTCCGGCCGGCTCGGCAAGACGGTGTAGCGTCTCGGCAAGGCCTATAATCTTTCGCTTTCCGAACTGTCCGAACAGTCCGGTGTGGCAAAGTCGATCATCAGCCAGATCGAGCGCAACGAGACCAATCCGACGTTGGCGACGATCTGGCGTCTGGCGCAAGCACTCGACATGTCGATCGAGGGCATGTTGCAAGTCAGCGAGGATGAGCCCTTTCTCGAAAAATCGACCCGCGGCGATACGCCGATCCTCGTTTCCGACGACGGCAAATGCCGGCTCGAGATTTTCGGCTGGATCAAGACGGTCGAATGGCTGCAATGGTACGGCTTTCATGCGGAGCCCGGCGGGGCGCTCGCGTCCGATCCGCACCAGCGCGGTTCGGTCGAATGCCTGTCGGTAACGGACGGCGAACTCGAAGTCGAAGTCGGCGGTGTCGTCGAACGCGCCAAGGCTGGCGAGACGTTGCGCTATCGCTGCGACCGGCCGCACGTGATCCGCAATCGCGGCGAGCGACCCGCCGCGGCGGTGATGGTCTGCATCCTCAAAGCCGCAGCGATGGAATAGCATGGCCCCGAAAAGTTGCAGACTTTTCGGGTAAGGCCATGCGTCGAAGCCAATCATGGCCCCGAAAAGTTGCAGACTTTTCGGGTAAGGCCATGCGTCGAAGCCAATCATGGCCCCGAAAAGTTGCAGACATTTCGGGTAAGGCCATGCGTCGAAGCCAATCATGGCCCCGAAAAGTTGCAGACTTTTCGGGTAAGGCCATGCGTCGAATAACGCACAGCGTCATCCCGCCTTGGCACGCGAATGGCGCAGCAGGCCGCCGCAATGCGGGCAGACGGATTCATCGTCGGCGAGATGTTTGGGCGTGCGGCGCAGCCTCAACTGATTGAGATAGCCGGCTGTAATAAGGCCGGAAAACAGCGCCAGGGTGCCGATGCCGACGATCGAGACGATGCCGCCGAGGACGCGGCCAGGAAATGTGACCGGCACCATGTCGCCGTAGCCGACGGTCGTGACCGTCTCGATCGCCCACCACATCGCGGCGGGGATCGATGAAAAGACATTGGGTTGCACCTCGCCTTCGATCATGTACATCAGCGCGCCGCTGACCGTCAGCGTCAGGAAGAGGACGAAGATCAGTGCCGCGATGGCGCGCGATTCTTCGCGCAGCACGGCCCATAGCAGGCCGAAGACCGTCGAATGCCGCGTCAGCTTGATCATTCGCAGCAGACGCAGCAGGCGCAAGACGCGCAGATCCGCCGCGCCGAAAAAACCGAGCACGGCCGGCAGGACGGCGATCAGATCGACGAGCGGGAAAAAGCCGCGCATATAACGCAGGCGCCCCCACAGCGGATTGCGAAACCGGCCGCTGCGGTAATCGACGGACGTCCAGACGCGCAGAATATATTCGGCCGCGAAGATCGCCGTCGCGACGCGCTCGATGCCGACGAAGGCGAAGGGATAGCGGACGCGCAATCCATCGACGGATTCGAGAATGACCGCGGCCACATTGACGATGATCAAAACGGCCAGCGCGGCATTGAAGAGGCGGACGGCGAGTGTGCGCGGCGCGTCGTCGTCGAACAGGTCCGCGAGGCGATGGCGCAATGGGATCTTGCTGCCCTGCAGCACGCGCTTTCTCCAAAGGGGCGAATCGCTAGCCAGCCCTCATGAAGCAATTTTGACGCCGGCTGTCATCCCCATAACGCCGGCGTCGGCGGATAGACGCGCGCGCCGTCATAGCGCAATCCGTCCGGCCGGTCCTGCGCAAGGAGCAGCGGGCCGTCGAGATCGACATAATCGGCGCGGCCAGCAAGCAGGAGGGCAGGGGCCATGGCCAGCGAGCTCGCCACCATACAGCCGATCATGCACTGAAAGCCGAGCCGTTCGGCGTCCGCCGCCAGCGCCAACGCCTCGGTCAGGCCGCCGGCCTTGTCGAGCTTGATGTTGATCGCCTCATAGCGTCCGCGCAAAGCGGCAAGATCGCGGCGGTCATGCAGGCTTTCGTCGGCGCAGAGCGGAACCGGATGGGCGATCTCTGCCAAGATCGTGTCAGCACCGGCCGGCAGCGGCTGTTCGATCAGCGCGACGCCCTGCGCCGCACAAGCGGCGAAATGGCCGGCGAGATGAGCCGGCGACCAGGCTTCGTTGGCATCGACGATGAGTTGGGCGTGGGGCGCCGCGGCGCGGACGGCGGCCAGCCGTTCCGCATCGCCGTCGCCGCCCAATTTGAGTTTGAGCAAGGGCCTTGCTGCCGCTTTCGCGGCGGCCGCCATAGCTTCGGGGGTATCGAGCGACAAAGTATAGGCGGTCGTCACCGGCGCCGGCGGCGCGAGGCCCGCCTGTCGAAAGACCGGGACGCCGCTCGCCTTGGCTTCAAGGTCCCAGAGCGCGCAGTCGAGCGCATTGCGGGCGGCGCCGGGCGGCAGGATCGTCTGCAAATCCTCACGGCCGAGTCCGGCTTCGATCGTCTGCCGCAGGCTTTCGATCTGCGCCACGACGCTTTCGAGGCTTTCACCATAGCGCGCATAGGGCACGCATTCGCCGCGGCCGCGGAAGCCGCCTTCGACAAGCGTTGCGACGACGACAACGGCTTCGGTCTTGCCGCCGCGGGAAATGACGAAACGGCCGGCGATCGGGAAGCGTTCGACGGCGATGTGCAGCTGGCGCGGCAATCGCGTCAATCGGCTCCGGCCGCCGCCGCGGCGGCATGATGGCGATGGCGTGCCACGCGTGGCGCGCCAGCATTGGCCTCGGAATCGAAGCCGATTTTGATCACATAATCCTGGTCGGAATAGCGGCCGGTGACCGGCACGCTGAGCGGGTCGGTGACGAGCGTAAACGGTCCTTCCGTCTGGCCCTCGGCGACGCTGGCCGGCACCTGATAGAGCTTGCTGAGCGTTGCCGACCCGTCGGCGCGGCTGACAATGGCGATGCGAATCGGCGCAGCATAGGTGCCAGGCGCGCCGGCGGGGCCGAGCAAGATCCGGCCTTCGATGCCGACCTTCATCTGATATTGCTTGTCGACGACCTGGCAATCGCGGGCGAAATTGACGATCGAGAATTGGTAACGCACGTTGGCGTTCGACCGGTCGTCGCCCGGGCCGTAAACGCGATCATCGGCGGTGCCATCCTGTACGCCGATCTCGGGGCACTTGACGGGAGCAAAGGGCTGCGGCTGCGCCGGAATGGGCTTGAACTGCACCAGCGCCCAAAGGTTGCTCATTTTCGTCTGGCCGCTGTCGTCCGTATCGAAACTGCCGGCGGTCCTGCTGCAGCCGACGAGGGTGGCGAGCGCACCAACAAGGAGGATCGCGCGGCCTTGCGACGGCGCGCGCCGCGCCCTGACCACAGCCTTCTCCCGAACGTGCTTGCGCATTCCCCCGCTCCAATCCCTCACGCCACGCCTCTTGTGCGTTTACGGAATAAACCTTTCGGAAAAGTCTGCAACTTTCCTGAAAGCGCCGTGGACTGTCTGGAGTGCCCATGGCCGGCGAAGAACACGCCCCCCTGATCGAGTCGCGTGCCGATCTGATCGAGGTGATGCC
>JAJXZN010000178.1 GCA_021780015.1 Pseudomonadota bacterium | reverse complement strand
GCGCGATCAAACTTGGAGAATTGCCGTGATCATCGCCGACCATATTCGCGCTGTTCTGTTGATCAGCGGTGCCTTCACGTTGTTGCCAATCGTTGTCCTTCTCTTCCCGGCGCGCGGGTCGCGGCTGTTGCTGGGAGTCGACGCGCCCGACGGCGCCGGCGGGCTGTTGACACGGCATTGGGGCATGCTCGCGTCGAGCCTCGGAGCGCTCTTGATCTACGCTGCCTGGCACCCCGAGCTCCGGGCGCCCTTGATGTTGGTTGCCGGTATCGAGAAAGCCGGTTTGATCGGCTTGATCGTCGCCGATTGGGGAAAGTCACATACCGCCGGTATGCGTCCGGTCGTCGTCGTCGATTTGCTCATCGTGGTGGTCTACGCCATTTATCTTCTTCACCTGCTTTGATCGCATTCGACGCTTTGACCAGGAATGCGGTGTTTGTGCAGCTGGCATCGTGTCCGGTCGCGGTGGCGCAAGATCTTCAACTCGGGCTTTCAGACATAATGATCGAAGATGATCATGGTTGATGAATGTGCATTCGAGTATACGCGCCGCTGGTGGCCAGATCAGAAGCCGGAGTTTCTGCCGTTAAATCCCGAGGGTCCAAAGGTGCGCTATCTGAGCGCCGGCCAAGGCCCGACACTCGTCTTGCTCCACTCAACCCGCACTCAGCTCGATTTGTTTCAGCGGGTGATCCCGAGGCTCGTCGATCACTTCACCATACACACGTTCGACTATCCGGGATTCGGCTGGTCGGACATCGTTCCCGGCGCCGATTATCGCGAGCCGGCGATGAGAAAGCACGTCGTTGATTTCGTCGAGCGCCTCGACTTGCGCGACATCACTCTGGTTGGCGAGTCGTTGGGCGCCACATTGGCCCTAACGACGGCAGCGGTGCTCCGCGATCGCGTGAAGCAAGTCGTTGCCATCAATCCCTATGACTATCTGCCGGGTGCCGAGCGGGCGAACCTACTCGCATCGATGATTATCAAATGCGTGCGCGCGCCGCTTATCGGACCGATTTTCGCTGCCATGGAAAGCCGGGCCAGCCTCGCCGGTATCTTCCGCGGCGGCTTCTACGACTCTAGCCGCTTGCCGCCAGACTTTATCGACGAGTTGGCAAAAGTCGGGAAACGGCCGGGCTATCCCGCCGTTGCGCGCGCCGTTTATAAGGGCCTCCCGAGCTATGTCGCGGCGAAATCGCATTACGCTCAGATCGAAGCGCCGGTGACGTTGGTCTATGGCGATCATGATTGGTCGCGCGCGGCCGAGCGCGAAGCGAACTTGGCCCGGATCAAACAAGGGAAAATGCTCGTCCTCAAGGACGCGAGTCATATTGCGTCGTTAGAGAGGCCAGAAGCGTTCGCACGAATTCTTATTGAGACCCAGTCAACGTAGACGTTTGCCGTCGATAGATGGGACGGCTCAAGCCGTCAGGCAGCCGGCGCCTGCGAGCGCCTGGCGCACCGCTTGTTCGAGCGGCGTATGCGGTTCGGCACCGAGCGTTTTTACCAGCTTGGCATTGTCGAGCCGCAGCGGTCGCTTCCACAGATAGCGCATCTCCAGCATCTCGCGGAACGTCTCGTTGAAGGGCGAGAGCAGGCGGACGAGCGGCCAGGGAAAAGCAACGATCGGAATACTGCGGCCGACGACACGGCGGATCGTCTCGGGAATGTCGGCCGTCGCATCGGTCCAATGGCCGCCAAAATGGAAGACCTCGAAGGGGGCGAAATCGTCCGCGCGCTCCGCCAGTCGGACAATGGTTTCGGCCAAGTCCGGCAGATAGGCCCAGGCGTGGCCGACCTTGGCCGGCCCCGGACGCATCATCAGCCGCACGGGCCGGCCGGGCTGCGCGAAGACGCTCGAAAACCAGCTATTGGGTGTTGTGAAGGGGCCGAAGAAATCGCCGGCCCTGACGATCATCACGCGAACCCCGTCGCTCGCGGCGGCTTCGAGGCGCCGCTCCATCGTCACCCTCAGCTTGCCTTTCCGGGTCAGGGGATTTTGCGGCGCGCGCTCGTCCACCAAAGCGCCGGCGTCGGGGCCGAAATTATAGACCGTGCCCGGAAAGAAAATTCGCGCGCCATGCGCCTTGGCCGCGGCGATGGTCGAGTCGAGCATCGGCATGACCAGGCCTTCCCAATTGCGATACTGGGGTGGGTTGGCAGCGTGGACGATCAGCGCGCAGCCCTCGGCCGCGGGGATCACCGAGGCTGGAAGCATCGCATCCCCCCGGACCCAGTCCGCGCCGGCGAGGCGCGGCGCGGCCGTGGCGGCCATCTCGGGATTGCGGTTCAGCGCCCGGACCCGCCAGCCGCGCGCCAACAAAGCGCGGCCGACTTCGCCGCCGATGCTGCCTGTCGCGCCGATGACCAGCGCGGTCTTTGGAGCGGGACGGTTTGTCGAAGACAAAGGCATGGGGCCAACATCAAAAGCGCGCGGCCGGTTCATAGAAACGAACATTTCCCGTGTGATCCTGCAAGACATCGTTCGAGAACGAAGGCCCGCCGATGCAAAGCCAGCGAGTTCTCATATCCGGTGCGGGGATCGCCGGGCCGGCCTTGGCCCATTGGCTGGCAACCTATGGTTTCACACCGACCTTGATCGAACGCGCGCCCACCTTTCGCGCCGGCGGCTATATGATCGATGTCTGGGGCACGGGCTACGATCTCATCGAACGTTACGGCCTGCTCACGGTGGCGCGGGAGCGCGGCTATATCTTCGACCGTCTCGCCTTCGTTGACGGGGAGGGACGTGTGACGGCGAGCCTGAGCGGGGCGGTGATGCGGCGGGCTCTGGACGGGCGGTTCTTCAGCATCCCGCGCGGCGATCTCGCGCGCTCGATCTACGATCTGATCGCAGACAAGGCCGAGGTTTTCTATGGCACGACGATCGCCGCGCTGCGTCAGGATGCCGATGGCGTCGATATCGAATTCTCGACCGGGGCGACGCGGCGCTTCGATCTCGTGATTGGCGCGGATGGGCTGCATTCGCGCGTGCGCGAACTTGTCTTCGGCGATGAATCCCGGTTCGAAAAATATCTTGGCTATCTCGCGGCGTCTTTTGTCGTCGAAAATTACCCGCATCGCGACGAAGCGACCTATGTGAGCTTTGCTGCGCCGGGCCGCCAAATCAGCCGCTATGCCATGCGGGAAAATAAGAGCGCGTTTCTCGTCGTCTTCGCCGAGAAGGAGAAGCCCGCGATTGCGCCGCATGACGCGGCGGCGCAGAAGGCTCTGATCCGCGCGAGGTTTGCGCAGGACGGGTGGGAGACGCCGGAAATATTGACTCTTCTCGACGCGGCGGACGAGCTTTATTTCGATCCCGTCAGTCAAATCCGCATGCCGCGCTGGACGGACGGCCGCGTGGCGCTCATCGGCGACGCGGCGCATTGCCCATCGCTGCTTGCTGGCGCGGGCTCGGCCTACGCAATGCTCGGCGCTTACGTTCTGGCCGGCGCGATGCGCGATGCGGCAGGCGATGCAACGCGCGCTTTGCCGGCCTATGAACAGCGCCTGCAAGCGTTCATCCTGCGTCAGCAAGATGTCGCGGCGCGCTTTGCCGGCTCCTTCACGCCGAAGACGACACTCGGCATTGCGCTCCGCAATGGCATCGTCAATCTGATGAATTTGCCGCTTGTCGGCCCTTGGCTGGCGCGCCGCATGTTAGGCGAGACGTTTCCGCTTCCCGACGACAGCTAAGTCCTCAAACGCCACCGGCAGTTATGGCGCGGGCTCGACGATGACGTAAAGCAGGGCTTCGCTCTCGCCCTCGCTGTTGTCGAAGCGATGCGGCGCATCGGCGAGACAGCTAAAGCTATCGCCCGCCGCCAGGGTGACTTCGTCCGGGCCGATTGTCATCCGAAGCCATCCAGACGAGACATGGACATGCTCGATTGTCCCCTTCGGGCGCGGCGCGAACGGTCCCGCCACCGAAGACGGCGGCACGACGCAGCGCAGGAATTCGATTCGGCTCCCGGCGAGGGTCGAGCCATAACTTTGCCGCGTCATCCCCGAGGCCGGGTCGATGACCAGCAGGTGATCGGCGGCACGGACGACCTGGATGCGCGGGCTCTGTGGCACGTCGCCGTTGACGAGTGCGGCGGTCGGCACGCCCAAAGCCGCGGCCAAGGCCGAGAGCGTCGCGACGGTCGGCGATTTCGCCGCCCGCTCAATGTCGGAAATCATGGACGACGAAACGCCGCTTTTGGCGGCGAGGCCGCGGATCGTCAGCCCCAACTCGTCGCGCCGTTGCCGGATCGCCCGCGCGACCTGAGGGGTGTCATCGATCGTGGACACTCTCAATCATCGCCGCCGTCGATCTCTTTGCCGACGATGGCGATCGTCTGTTCGTAGACGGTCGCCGCGTTCCAGGCCTGGATCGCCGCGAAATTGGGCTCGCCCGGCTGGTAGCCGGCGCCGCGCTGCCAGCCATGCGCTTTCAGGTAGTTTGCCGTCGAGGCGAGCGCTCCGGCAGGCGTGTCGAGATCGCCGACGCCATATTCCAGTACGGTTTTCGGCAGGAATTGCGTCTGGCCGATTTCGCCGTGCATGGAGCCGCGCGTTTCGGCCGAAAGGCGCCCTTCATCGACGAGTTTCAGCGCCGCCATGAGCTGATCGGTGAAAAAGTCCGGCCGACGGCAATCATAGGCGAGGGTCGCGATGGCGGAGAGCGATTGCTGATTGCCGTGCTGGCTGCCGAAGCCCGATTCCATGCCCCAGATGGCGATCAGCGGGCCGGCTGGGACGCCATAGCGCTGCTCGATCGAGGCGAAGAGATCCGCATGCGACAGCTTGAGCTTGCGGCCGCGCGCCGCAATGACCGAGGCGCCGCGCTTGGCCATGAAGGCGGGCAGCGACAGACGGAAGCTTTTGAGGCCGCGGTCGGCCGCGATGGTCGGATAATTGTAATGCGTCGCCATGAGGGCCTCGATGCCGGCGCCGCCGATGCCCTTGGCTTTGGCCTCTTCGGCGAAGGCGCTCTTCCAGGCCTCGAAGCCGCCGGCGCCCGTGCCGCACTGGGCAGCCTCGGCGGCGCAGGCCGGCAAAAGAAGGGCGGCCATGGCCGCAATGAAGGCTGTCGTGAGCCGGCCGCAGTTAAACATTAAACCTCCCTTTAGCGTTCAAGCGCCAAGTACCTTGCGCAGCGAAGCCTCGATCTGCCCGCCGCAATAGGCATTGCCATAATCGCTTTGTGCTTTCGCGGCCAGTGCCGCCAGCGGCGGCAGACCGGCGACCCGCCGCGTCAGGGCGGCCGTCTTCGGCGCGGCCTCCTTAAGGATCGTCTGGATCTTTGGGAAGCGGTCGGTCATGGTCGACCAGAGCACGGCGGTCACGACATCGGCGATGCCCGGCTCGGCGCCGCCGAGCAGGAAGCCGGAGGCGGCCTTCAGGCCATGCCGGCGGCCGGTCTCCTCCCAGAGAGACATCCATTTTTCCAAGCGCGGGGTGAAGTCCCGCCAGCGCTTGTCCGTCCACATTTCGCGCCCGCCGTCGAGTGTGATCTCGTCGATCACATCGTTGGCATCGTTGACGATCTTCATCGTCAGCGCGCGCAGGGCAGGGGTTGCCGGCATCAGCTCCAGCGTCTCGCCCAGATAAAGTACGATGGCTGGCATCTGGGCGATGGCGAAATCCGCCTTCTTGTCGATCAGGAGGGGCGGCCCCATGAACGGCACCGGCATGCGGCTCACGGGCCCCTCCATAAGCCTTGAAATCGCTTCGTCGCCGGCTTCGGTCCAGGTCTTTCCGGCATAGGCCAGGACGGCGCGCACGAACTGGCCGCGAAACGGCACGGACCAATAATAGAGTTCGTAATCAGCCATGCC
>JAJXZN010000106.1 GCA_021780015.1 Pseudomonadota bacterium | reverse complement strand
ATGAAAAAGGCGGCACGGGCAAGTCGAGTCTGTCGATTCACATCAGCGTCGCCCTGCTGAAGGCCGGCTTTCGCGTTGCGACGATCGATCTCGACACCCGCCAGCAGACCTTGACGCGCTTCTTCGAAAACCGCGCTTCCTGGGCGGCGAGCGCGCCGTGGGCCGTCGAACTGCCGCGCCATCATGCGCTCGATCGCGGCAATTCCGACAATGTGCGCGACAACGAGACCTGGGAATTCGGCGCCTTCGCCACCGCCATTGCGGAAGTCGAGCACGAATACGAATTCGTCGTGATCGACACGCCGGCAAGCGATTCCTACCTGATGCGGCTCGCCCATTCGCTGGCCGATACGCTGGTCTCGCCGGTCAACGATTCCTTCATCGACGTCGATGTCTTTTCGCGCGTGCATCACGATCGCACCAAGCGCGGCCAGGTCGCGCAATATGCCGACCTCGTGCTCGAAGCGCGGCGCAAGCGCAAAATGGTCGATCAGGGCATCATCGATTGGATCATCGTGCGCAACCGCATGTCCTCGACCCAATCGAACAATGCCAAGCAGATCGCCGGCAGCCTGTCGCGGCTCGCCAGCCAATTGAAGTTCCGCCCCGCCGACGGGCTTCACGACCGCGTGATTTTCCGCGAATTGTTTCCGATCGGCCTCACCGCGCTCGACCCGATCGAAGAAGCGATGCGCGGCAGCTCTCTCTCCGCCTCGCAGATTTCGGCGCGGCGCGAGGTCGAATCGCTGATCGAAACGTTGAAATTGCCGGAGCGCAGCCGCGGCATGGCGCATCTGCAGGCGCGCCACGATTGGTTCGAGCGTATTTCGCGCTATTATCGTGATTTACAGGATTGAGCCCTGCCACGATAAAAACGCAAAGCCCTCGTTCTTGCAGAGGGTAAAGCCGGGCCGGCCGCTGCGGCAGCGCCGCGCTCGAAGGATCAAACGGAGCGAAACTTGAAAATTTCCCTCGCCTGCGCTGCCCTTGTGTTCGCTGCGACGTCCCTCGTGCCCGCCGCCGTCTCCGCCGAAGATTCGCCCAATGCCAGCATCGGCACCTTGTTCATCGAGGGCGCCTTCACCCGCCCGACGACGGCCGGCGCGAAAGACGCCGAGGGCTATCTGTCGATCATCAACGAAGGCAGCGTGCCGGACCGCCTCGTCTCGGTCGATTCGGACATCGCCGACAAAGCCGAATTGCGCAGCTCGAAGACGGTGAACGGCCATGTCGAGACGCATGCCTTGTCCGACGGGATCGAGATTCCGGCCGGCGGCACGGTGAACCTCGCGCCGGGCGGCGACCACGTCACCTTCATGAACATTCATCATCCGCTGAAATCGGGCGACATCATTCACGCCACGCTCGGCTTCGAGAACGCCGGCCAGATCGACATCGGCTTCCACGCCACGCCGAACCTCAACGCGACGGCGCCGAGCGGTGACGACGACGAGCAGTAAGCGGACGCGGGCAAACACCGTCCGATGCAGTTTGCGGGTCTTAGAGACAAATAGACGCCGGAATTACTTCGGGCGCCATTTCATCCGTACGTCTTCCACCGTAAGTTCCTTACGGCCATCCATGAATGCGTATGTGAATTTTTTGGGGCGATCGATGATCGGTCGGACCAAGTCGAAATGCTCTCGGTAACCCTTCCAAGCTTCGCTTGTTGTATCGTATGATCCAATCGTCTTACCGCCGTACAGAATCCTGTATCGCTTCGGCCGCTCGCCTTCGATAACACCGCCGCTCATCATTGGGGGACGAACCCAATGGGTGTTTGCCCGTTCACAACAAGCGAAGCATCTACCTCTATCTCCGTTCCCTCAATCGGGATGCAATGCAGCTTCTCGATAAACTCTCGCGTCGCTAGTCGCTGCGCGACGCGCTCAAAATCCGTGCTGGCGAAGTACGGCATTTTGTATCGCATAACTTTGACTTTCATCGAAATCTCCTAATAAAAAAGGATTTGATCGATAATCAGGTAGTTCCGCTTTTGTTCTAAATCAACATTGCGCGGCTGTTTTCCTCAACTTTCTCTCTTCATGCGTTGCTTGACCGACGCCAATCGTGGTGCCCCCGACCCGACTCGAACGGGTACGTCCCTGTGAGAACTACGGATTTTAAGTCCGTTGCGTCTACCGATTCCGCCACGGGGGCAAGTCTTTAAGTCCTTTGCGTCTACCAATTTCGCCACGCCCGCATACCAGCCCGGCTTAAAGTGCCGGTGCTTTGGATGCAATCGTCATCCCCGCCCGCCCGCGATCGGCGCCTGGAAAGCGAGGCCGAGATCCCAGGGGAAATAGATCCAAGTGTCCTGCGAGACCTCGGTCATGAACGTATCGACATGCGGGCGCCCCTGCGGCTTGGCATAGACGGTTGCGAGATGCGCCTTCGGCAGCAGCGCGCGCACGACGCGGGCCGTGGCGCCGGTATCGACGAGATCGTCGATGACCAAGACGCCGGCGCCCTGCCCGCTCAAGAGCTCCGGCGCAATCGTCTTGACGACCTTCGGCGGGCCTTGCTGGACCGTGTGGTCGTAGCTGACGACCGAAAGCGATTCGACCATCCGCAAATCGAGCTCCCGCGCGACGATCGCGGCCGGCACGAGGCCGCCGCGGGCAATGCCGACGATGGCCGAATAAGGTCCCGTCTCGGCAAGCCGCCAGGCGAGCGCGCGGGCGTCGCGATGAAACTGGTCCCAGGAGACGTGAAAGGCTTTTTGCGGGGCGTCGGTCATGTGATCTTATATTGGTCGCGGCCCGCGGCGCGCAGAGCGGCGATGATGGTCTCGACCGCCGCCACGGCCGCGGCGATTTCTTCCGCATCCTTGCCGCGCACGACGATCTCATTGGCGAATTTGCCGTCGACGATCGACGGATACGAGCCGATCGACAGATTGGGATGCGCCGCGGCGATGGCGCCGAGTTCGGCGGCATAGGCGCCTTCGGGAATATTGCCGACGGCGATGCTGCGCGCCAGCGTCGGCAGCCCCATTTCGAGGCTCGGCGCGACGGCGGCCAGCATCGCCTGCATGACCGCCGGCACGCCGGCCATGACGATGACATTGTCGATCTTGAAGCCCGGCGCCTTGGAGACCGCATTCTCGACAAGCTCGGCGCCCTGCGGAACCCGCGCCATGCGCCGCCGCGCTTCGTTGAGATCGTCGGGCTTGATCCGCTGCAACAATAGCGCGATGGCGCGCGGATCCTCGATGACCGGCACGCCGAAGGCGGCGCCGACCGCATCGACCGTCATGTCGTCATGCGTCGGGCCGATGCCGCCGGTGGTGAAGACATAGGTATAGCGATGCCGCAGGGCGTTGAGCGCAGCGACGATCTCGGCAATGACATCGGGGACGACGCGGACCTCGCGCAGATCGATGCCCCGCTCGGTCAGAAAATCGGCGATGAAGCCGATGTTCTTGTCCTTGGTGCGGCCGCTCAGGATTTCGTCGCCGATGACGAGAAGCGCCGCGGTAACCGGCTCGGGCATTGCAAAGTCTCCGCATCGGGCCCTATGGCCAAGGCCTAGGTCGATCCCGGCGCATCATGCCCCGCCGACGAGCCTCTCGTCGAGAGCGGCGGTCTTCACCAATGCGAAAATCGGCTGGCCAAGGCCGAGCCCAAGACCGAGCCCAAGCCGGTCGAGCGCCCGCCGCGTGGTCATCGCCAGCAGCGTCCCATCGCCGTCGAGGGCGATATGCGCGACGGCCAGCGGGCCGAGCGCCTCGATTTCGGCCAGGCGGCCCTTGAGCGCGCCCTGGATGCTCAAACCCTGCGGCGGCGCCAGCGACAGCGTGACATCGGTCGCCTTGATAACGACGTGGCGCTTGGCGCCTTCGTCGCCCTGTGCGCCGGCGAGCCAGATTGTCCCGGCCGGATGGATCAGCTCGGTCAGGCCGTAGGTCTCGTCCCGCTTGCCGACGCGCATGGCGAGCACGCTGGCGCGGTCGGTGCGGGCGTCGTCGCTGAGCGCCGAGGGCAGGACGTCGGCGGGATCGCCGATCGCTGCGACCTGCCCGCGCTCCAAGACAACGACCCGGCTCGCCAGCCGCGAGACCTCTTCGATGTCATGCGAGACATAGACGATCGGGATCTTGAACTCGTCGCGCAAACGCTCGATCAGCGGCAGGATTTCGAGCCGGCGCGCCACGTCGAGCGCGGCGAGCGGTTCGTCCATCAGCAAGAGTTGCGGCGAGGACAGCAAGGCGCGGCCGATGGCGACGCGCTGGCGCTCGCCGCCGGAGAGTTTTGCCGGCGCGCGGCCGAGGAGATCGCCGATGCCGAGCGTTTCGACCACGGCGTCAAAGCCGACCGCGGCCGCCCGGCGGGGCGCGAACCAGCGGCCGAAGAGCAAATTCTGTCTGACGCCGAGATGCGGGAAGAGATGCGAATCCTGAAAGACGAGGCCGATGCGGCGGCGATAAGCGGGAAGAAAAATGTGGCTGTCGGTATCGACCAGAACGCGCCCGTCGAGAACGACATGGCCGTGATCCGGCCGGTCGAGGCCGGCGATCAGGCCGATCGTCAAGGATTTGCCGGCGCCGGAGCGGCCGAACAGAGCGGTGATGCCATCACCGTTGCGGAACGCGACCTTGAGATCGAAGCCGCCGACGCGGCGCGCGACAGCGACGTCGATCATCCGCGCGCCAGCCGCTTTTCGCCGCGTGCTTGGATGATTTCCGAGGCGATAATGGCGACGGCGGCGATCACCAGCGAGACGAGCGTCAGATGCAGCGCGCGCTCATCGCCGCCCGGCTCCTGCGTATAGGTATAGATCAGCGTCGGGATCGTCTGTGTTTCGCCGGGAATGTTGGAGACGAAGGTGATCGTCGCGCCGAATTCGCCGAGGGCGCGCGCGAAGGACAACGTCGCGCCGACAACGATCCCCGGCAAGGCCAAAGGCAGGCTGACGAGAAGAAAGCGGAAGACGGGGTTCGCCCCCAAGCTGCTCGCGGCTTGTTCGAGATTGGGGTCGATCGCCTCGAAGGAGAGACGCATCGCCCGCACCATCAGCGGAAACCCCATGATCGCGCAGGCAAGCGCCGCGCCGGTCCAGCGGAACGAGAGCACGATGCCGAGATCGGCCAACGCTTGCCCGAAGAGGCCGCGGCGACCGAAACCGATGAGCAGCAGATAGCCGGTGACGACCGGCGGCAGGACGAGCGGCAGATAGATCAGCGCCGTGACCAGCGTCTTGCCGGGAAAATGCCAGCGCGCCAAAGCATAGGCCGCGAGAATGCCGAACGGCAGGCTGCCGAGCAGCGCGACGACAGCGATCCGCAGCGACAGAAAGACGGCGGTCCAATCGTCCGGGCCGAGGAAGTCGTGCAATGCTATATTCTCCCGAATATGGCAAAGCCCGGCTTCTCGGCCGATCGCGCGCGCCTGTCAAGAAGAGCGCCCGCGCCAGAGCATCGGACCGAAAAGTGCGAAGCGGTTTTCGGACAAATCCGATGTGACGAGAAAGACTTGAAAGCGCCGAGCGATTCAATTTGAACGTCCGACGCTCTAATGCCGCCAATAGGTCTTGACGAAAAAGACGATGGTGATCGCGACCGTGATGCAGAGCGTCACGATGCGCGCGACATGCGAAGGCGTGACACGGCCAAGCCGGGCGCCGCCGAAGCCGCCGATGAGCGAACCCGCAAGCATGGCGAGCGTCTGTGGCCACAGCACCGCGCCGGCAAACAGAAAGACGATGATCGCCACCGTATTGGCGGCGGTGATGAGCAGGGTTCGCGGCCCGTGCAAGGCCTTGATGTCGGTCTCGCCGAACAGGCACCAGACGGCGAGCATCATGATGCTGGCGGCGCCGCCGAAATAGCCGCCATAAACGC
>JAJXZN010000011.1 GCA_021780015.1 Pseudomonadota bacterium | reverse complement strand
ATCAGCAAGCGGGCTTTCGGGCGCAGATGCGGGATGATCCGTTCGAAGGCGCGGCCATGCAGCGAGACGACCTCACAGTCTTGCAGCGGCCAGCCCAAGCGCGCGGCGGCCAGACTGAGCGACGATGGTGCCGGCAGGCAGATCATCTCGTCCGGATCGATGCTTTCCGCCAATGTCGCGCCGACGCCATGGTAAAACGGGTCACCCGAGGCCAGCACGCAAACCGGCGTGCCGCGCCGCGCCGCGATCTCCGCGATGCCGCGCTCGAATGGCGACGGCCACGCCAAGGTCTCAGCCTTCGTCGGCCCGAGCAGCGCCAAATGGCGCGCGCCGCCGGCGATGAAATTTGCTTGCGACAAAAGCTGTCTCGCGGCAGGAGAAAGGCCTTCGAGACCGTCTTCGCCAATGCCGATGAGCGTGAGCCAACGCGACAGCATCGGCCTCGTCATAGTCGGCTTATTCATGGAACGCACCGTTAAGGCCATGCAGCGTGTTCTTATCCTGGGCGGTACGACGCAGGCCAATGCACTGGCGGTGCGGCTCGAGAGCGATCCGCAATACGATCCGATCCTGTCGCTTGCGGGGCGGACCCAGGCGCCGGTGCTGCCGAATGTCCGCCACCGCATCGGCGGTTTCGGCGGCGTCGATGGACTGATCGATTATCTGCGTCGTCACGCGGTTGACGTCTTGATCGATGCGACGCATCCTTTTGCCGAACAGATCTCGGCGCATGCCGTCGCCGCGGCGCGCGAAACCGGTGTACCCCTCGCGGTCTTGACGCGCCCGGCTTGGGCGCCGCAGCCCGGCGACCGCTGGCGCGAATTCCCGGACGTGGCCAGCGCCGCGCGTGCCCTTGGCGCCGAACCACGGCGCGTGTTTCTGACGATCGGCCGTCAGCAAATCGGCGACTTCGAGGCAGCGCCGCAGCATGATTATCTCATTCGCGCGATCGATCCTCCGGCGCCGCCGCCGAACTTGCCGCATCAAAAGCTTCTGTTGGCGCGCGGGCCTTTCACCTTCGAAGACGAAGTCAAGCTGATGCGCGGGGCGCGCGTTGAAATCCTCGTCACGAAAAACAGCGGCGGCGCCGCGACGCTTGCCAAGCTCGACGCGGCGCGGACGCTCGGCATCGAAGTGTTCATGATCAACCGGCCGCAGAGCGCCGATGTCCCCACGTTCGAAACGCTCGACGCTCTTCTCGAATTTCTCGAAACGCTGCGTCATCGCAAGGCTCCGTAGCTGCGCGGCGAATAGATCCAGCAGCCGCCATTGCCGCGCGCCACGCGACGCGTTTCGCTCGAACCGACGAGCACCAGCGTGCTCATGTTGGCGACGGAAGGGTCGGCGTCAGCGAGCGTCGTCACGTCGATTCTTTCGCCTGGCCGGCTGACGGCATGCGCGAAGACAGTGATTGTCTCGGGCGCTTTCACGCCACGCAGCAGTTTGAAAACATCGTGGATCAGATGCGGCCGCGTCTTTGAGGCGGGATTATAGAACGCCATGACGAAATCAGCCTCTGCCGCGGCCGTCACCCGGCGTGCGATCATGTCCCAGGGCTTCAAATTATCGGACAGCGAAAGCACGGCGAAATCATGCCCCAAGGGCGCGCCAAGACGCGCTGCAACCGCCAGCATGGCCGAGACTCCGGGATGAACCTCGATGTCGAGTGTGCGCCAGCGCGGATCGCCCTGCTCTACCGCTTCGAAGACCGCAGCCGCCATGGCGAAGACCCCGGGATCGCCGCCCGAGACGACCGCAACGCGGGCGCCGCCGAGCGCGAGATCGAGCGCCCGGCGTGCGCGTTCGAGCTCGACCCGATTGTCGCTCGCGTGGCGCATCTGCCCCGGCAAGGCGGGCAAGCGATCGATATACGGCGCATAGCCGACGACATCTCTCGCGGCGCGGACAACGGCATCCGCCGCGAAGGTCATCAGGTCATGCGGACCCGGCCCCAGGCCGACGATGTCAATGCGGCCCGCGCTCATGGCCGGCGCCCTTCGCCGGGAACCAGGATCAGCGAAAAATACGGCGCGGTGTCATCGGCCTTGTCGGCGAGCCTCACCACTTTCTCGCCTGCCATCGTCCCGCGTTCGACATAAAGCGCGCGCGCCGCCCGGCCGGCCCGGATGACCGCGGCGCGCGCCTTGGGCAGATTGGCGCCGAGTTTCATGATGACGGCCGCGTCACAATGCTTAAGCCGTGCCACGATCTCGTCTTCCGGCAGCGTCGCCGGCAAGACGATGAGAACGTCGTCGCCCCAGGTCATCGGGGTCTCCGCCGCGCTCCAGCAGCCGGCCATGCCGGGAACGCCGGGAATGATCGTGCTTTCGAACGCCTCGCGCAGCCGAATATAGATATGCATGAAGGAACCGTAGAAGAGCGGATCGCCCTCGGCGAGCAAAGCGACATCGCGCCCGGCTTCGAGATGCGCGGCCAGTGTCGCGGATGCGTCCTCATAGAAGGCGCGCAATGTCGCGACATAGACGGGATTGTCAAACCGCGTCTCGGTCGTCATCGGATAATAGAGCGGCACTTCAACCTGGTCGTGCGAAATCCAGCAATCGGCGATTTCACGCGCATTGCCGCGCCGTCCGGCCTTCGCAAAAAAGGCGACGACGGGTGCCGCTTTGATGGCCTTGACCGCCTTGACGGTCAAAAGCTCGGGATCGCCCGGTCCAAGTCCGACGCCGATGAGCCTGCCCGCACTCATTCTTTCGTGCTCGCAAGCGCGTTGATGGCGGCAACGGTCATTGCGCTGCCGCCGCGCCGCCCGCGCGCGATGAGACAAGGCACGCGCCCGAACGCGATCAAAGCCTCCTTGGATTCGGCCGCGCCAACGAAGCCGACCGGCATGCCGACAATGGCTGCCGGCAAAGGCCACCCGGATTCGAAAAGTTCGAGCAAATGGAACAAGGCTGTCGGCGCATTGCCGATGGCGACGACGGCGCCCGCAATATGCTCGCGCCAAAGATCGAGCGCCGCAGCCGAGCGCGTATTGCCGATCTTCGCCGCCAGCCCGGGCACGGCCGGATCGGCGAGCGTGCAGATCACCGGATTTTCGGCAGGAAGCCGCGCGCGGGTGATGCCGCCGGCAATCATCTTGGCATCGCAGAGGATCGGCGCCCCGGCTTCGAGCGCCCGGCGTGCCGCGCCTACAAAATCCGGCGAAAATACGAGATCCCGCGCGGCTTCGACCTGTCCGCTGGCGTGGACGACGCGCACCGCGACGGGCTCCTCGTCCGTGCTGAATCGCGCGAGGTCCGCCTCCGCGCGGATGATGGCGAAGGAGCGGCGATAAATTTCCGCGCCGTCGCGGATATAAGAATAGCTCATGCGTCGGCCTTCGCGACAAGCTGTTGCAAGACGAGAGTCAATTGATCGCCTTCGAAACCGGTGGCGATCGCGGTATCGCCTGCCGCGCCGTCGCGCACAAGGTCGTAGCGCCCATCACGGCCCACGAATGTCACTGGCGCGGCGCTCGGATGGGCGCAACCCTTGGCACAGCCTGAGACATGCAGGGCGATGCCCTGCTCTTTCAATTGCCGTGCGAACGGCGCAAGGCGGCGCGCGTCATCGTGCGTTGGCGTCGAGCCGCTGGCGCAGCCGGGCGCACCGGGGCACGCGGCCACGGCCCGCAACGGATCGCCTTCAGTGAAGATCAGCCCGGAATCGGCAAGCTTCGCCGCATCAGGCGCCTCCGCGGCAGTGATCAGGATCGCGCGCCAGGGCGTCAGCCGCAAGGTGCCGCGGCCTGTCTCCGCAACGTCCGCCAGATGTTCGAGCGCCGCGGCATCGAGCCGTCCGAACGGAATGCCGAGGCCCAAAACATGGTAGGCGCCGACGCGAAAGGCACCGATTGGCTGCGGCAAAGGGAGGTCGCCGATCTCGTTCGGCGTCCTCGTCAGCGCTGCTCGTTCGGCAATGGCCTCAACGCTCACGTGGCGCACGAGGTCCGCCATCCGTTGATCCGTATCACGTCGCAATTGGAGGAATGCCCGCAAGATGCGCAGCGCTGCGCCGGCGAGCTCATCAGCGGCGCATCGGCCGACCGGTTGACCAGCCAGGCTGACCAGAAAATACGCCGAACCCGTACTGACTCGGGCGAGGAAACTGATGTCCGCTTTCTCCCACGCGACCGAAAGCGCGCCGCCATCATCGACAATGAAACTGAATTTGTCAGGAAGCTGATGCAAAGTATCGTCGTGCTGCAGCCGCTCTCTTAGCGCGTGCACACTAGGACAGATATCGACTACGGCCTGGGGATCGATCCCGGCCAAAGGACTTATGAGAATGTTGCGTGCGGCGGCCGGCGCTTCGTCGGTCTCAAGCAACCCAAGCGCGCGCAATTCCGCCTGCAAGGCCGATAAAGTCGTTTCCGTCACGCCGCGCAATTGCACATTGGCGCGACTCGAAAGATCGAGCAGGCCATTGCCATATTGGCGAGCGAGATGCGCGAGCCGATGTGCAAGCGCCGGCGTAACGATGCCGTCATCCAGGCTCAGGCGCACGATGAGCCCGTCACCGCTCGCCATTGGATGGAGCGCACTGGGGCACCAGCCTTTGCGAAGCGTTCCGCTCATGCCGGTTCCAAAAGTTTTGCAAGACGCATGGCAACCGAATTGCGCCGGCAAGCCCAAAGTCCGCGCCGTATCGCCTGATCGAAACGCTGCGCAATGGCGCGCCCCGCCTCGGGATTGGCCTCACTCAGAAAGTCGATCACCGCGTCATTGCCGAGCGTCGCATCGAAGACAAGATCGAATTGGCGCGGCGTCACGAGGCCACTTGTCACCGCGAAGCCGAAGAGATTGTCGATCGTCTCGGCGATCTCCGCGGCGCCGCGATAGCCATGCTGCATCTGCCCGGCGATCCATTTTGGATTGGCGGCGCGACCGCGGATCGCGCGCGCTACTTCCTCGCCGAGGGCACGCACGACCGGCGTCTCCGCCCGCGTCGCATCGAGATGATAAAGGCTGGCTTTGCCGCCGACCTGTTTTACCGCCGCAGCGAAGCCGCCCTCGTGCTCGAAGAAGGCGCTCGAATCGAGCACATCCTGCCCGGGCAGATCCTGCATATGGACAAAAGCATCGGCGCTGGCAACGCGCGCGCGGAAGGCATCTTTGGCTTGCTGCTCGACGCGCCCTAAGACATGACCGCTATCGGCAAGATAAGCGGCGGCGAGATCGTCTTGCGAGGTCTCGGCATCTTCCGCCAGCATCCGCCCAAGCGCGACGCCGTAAGCGCCAGAAGGCGGACCGAAGATACGCAACATGGCATCGCCGGTCGCGCGCGCGGCGGCGAGCGGATTGTCGTCAGCAGATTCGTCGAGCGTCGCGACCGTTTCGATCAATTGCTCGATCAGAGCGATCTGTGCTGGAAACACATCGCGGAACAAGCCCGAAAGACGCAAAGTCACATCGATGCGCGGATGATCGAGCGCTGCGGGTGGCAGGATGGTGAAGCCGCTCACGCGGCCCGAAGCCGCGTTCCACACCGGGACCGCACCAAGGTAAGCGAAAATTTGCGCCAGTTCCTCGCCGCCGGTGCGCATGGTCGCCGAGCCCCAGAGATCGAGCACGAGGCGCCGCGGCCAATCGCCATGGTCCTGAAGATGACGCGTGATCAAAGCCGCCGCGGCCCGCTGGCCGATCGCGAACGCCGTGCGCGTCGGCACCATGCGCGGATCGATGGTGACGAGATTGCGTCCCGTCGGCAGGACATCGAGCCGCCCGCGCGCCGGCGCGCCGGACGGCCCGGGCTCGACAAAGCGGCCGTCGAGCGCAGCAACAAGCCCGTCCATCTCGCGCGCGGCGGACGCATCGAGCCGGGCTTGCGCGGCGGCGTCGGCCCGCGTCCCGGCCAGCACCTGCGCGCCGTC